>NZ_BAAAMR010000037.1:0-83034 GCF_039529375.1 Actinomadura napierensis | reverse complement strand
GCGGCGATGTGGGCGTGGGGTCCGAGGTGGGGGGTGAGGTTGTGGGGGGTGGTGTTGATGGCGGCCATGGTGCCGGGGGGGAGGGTGTTCATGAGGTGGGCGCGGGTGGTGACCAGGTGTGCGGCGTCGTGGAGGGCGAGGATGCCGGCGGTGTGGGCGGCGCTGATTTCTCCGATGGAGTGGCCCAGCAGGTGGTGGGGTGTGATGCCGAAGGTGGTGAGAGTGTGGGTGAGCGCGGTGTGGAGAGCGAACAGTGCGGGTTGGGTGTAGAGGGTGTGGTCGAGCAGGTCGGGGTGCTGACCGAAGATGATGGGTTTGAGGGGCTGGTCCAGGTGGGGGTCCAGTGCGGCGCAGACCTGGTCGAGTGCTTCGGCGAATACCGGGAGGTGCTGGTAGAGCTGGGCGCCCATGCCGGGGCGTTGGGAGCCCTGACCGGAGTACATGAGGGCGAGTTTTCCGCCGCCTGGGGCGGCTCGGCCGGTGACCATGGCGGGGTGCGGCTCCCCGGCTGCCAGTGCTGCCAGGCCTTCGCGCAGCGTCTCCCGGTCGCCGACGATCACGGCGCGGTGCTCCAGCATCGAGCGGGTGGTGGCCAGCGCCCACGCCACCTGACCGGCGTCCAGGTCGGCGTGGGCGTCCAGGTGCCCGGTCAGGCGCCGCGCCTGCGCCGCCAACCCCGCTTCACTTTTCGCCGACAACAACCACGGCACCAACGTGCCCGTGGCCGGCTCCTCCGGATGCACCCCAGGGGCATCGGCGGTGGGTGCCCGTAGACGAACGGCTTCGTCGTCCTCGTCCGGAGCGGGCGCCTCCTCGATGATGACGTGCGCGTTCGTGCCGCTCATCCCGAAGGACGAAACCGCGGCACGGCGCGGTCGTTCGGCCTCGGGCCAGGGAATCGACTCGGTGAGCAGCTCGACGGCTCCGGCGGACCAGTCCACATGTGGGGTGGGCTCATCGACGTGCAGAGTCTGCGGCAGGACTCCATGTTCAAGGGCCCCCACCATTTTGATGATTCCGGCGACGCCGGCGGCGGCCTGGGTGTGACCGATGTTGGATTTGATGGAGCCCAGTCGGAGTGGACGGTCGCTGGGGCGTTGCCGGCCGTAGGTGGCGATGACCGCCTGTGCTTCGATCGGGTCGCCCAGTGTGGTGCCGGTCCCGTGGGCCTCAACGACGTCCACGTCGGCCGGGGTAAGGCGGGCGTCGGCCAAGGCGGCCTGGATGACCCGCTGCTGGGACGGGCCGTTGGGTGCCGTGAGGCCGTTGCTGGCACCGTCCTGGTTGACGGCCGAGCCCCGCACCACCGCCAGCACCGGGTGCCCGTTGCGGCGCGCGTCCGACAGCCGCTCGACCAGCAGGAGCCCGACGCCCTCGCCCCAGCCGGTACCGTCCGCCGCCGCCGCGAACGACTTGCAGCGGCCGTCCCGGGCCAGGCCCCGCTGCCGGGAGAACTCCACGAACAGGGCGGGAGTGCACATGATGGTCGCGCCGCCCGCCAGGGCGAGATCGCATTCCCCGAGCCGGAGCGATCTGCAGGCCCAGTGCAGCGCCACCAGCGCGGAGGAGCAGGCGGTGTCGACGGTGACGGCGGGCCCCTCCAGTCCAAGGCTGTAGGCCACCCGGCCCGAGGCGAAGCTGGCGGCGCCACCGATCCCGATCTGGCCGTCGAACTCCTCGGGCATCCGCTGGAAGCCCGTCCCGTAGTCGAGATAGATGATCCCGGCGAACACCCCGGTGCGGCTGCCCTGCAGGCCGGCGGGATCGATGCCGGCGCTCTCGACGGCCTCCCAGGCGGTCTCCAGCAGGAGGCGCTGCTGCGGATCGGTCGCCAGCGCGTCGCGCGGGCTGATTCCGAAGAACTCGGCGTCGAACCGGCCCGCGTCGTAGAGGAAGGCTCCCTCGTGGGCGTAGCTGGTGCCCCTGCGCTCCATGTCCGGGTGGCATAACGCGTCCAGGTCCCACCCTCTGTCGGAGGGGAAGGCGGACACCGCGTCGGTACCGTCGGCGACCAGCCGCCACAGGTCGTCGGGGGTCCGGACGGCGCCCGGGTAACGGCACCCCATCCCCACGATCGCGATCGGCTCGGAGCCGGCGGACTCCAGTTCCGACAGCCGCTCCCGCGTCCGGTGCAGTTCGGCCGTCGTCCACTTCAGGTAGTCGACGAGCTTCTGTTCATCCGCCATCCGGAACCACCCCTGGGCTCACCCGGTCCACCGCCAGCAGGTACATCTCGTGCAGGTTCGATGCCTGGAGAAGGTCGGGCAGGGCCACGCTCCGCCCGGTCTCCCGCTCGATCGTCGTGAGCAGCCAGAGCAGGTGCATCGAGTCCCATCCGGGGACCTGGTCCAGGGGGCGCTCGGCGTCCTCGGCGGTCACCGGCAAGCCGAGGTGGTCCCGGACGAGCGCGATGAAGTCGTCGATCGTGTTCACGGCACGTGCCCCCCAAAGTCGTCGATGAGGCGGACATGGTCGGGCGGCGTGAAGATCTCGGCGAGGTCGTGCCGGAACCACGTCATCTCGGCGGAGCCGTCCAGCCCGGAGGATCCGCCGCCGGGCGCCGCGTCCCGCACGAAGCCATGCCGGGAGTAGAGGTCCGCGACGCCGCCGTTCTTGGGCGTCGGGCGATAGGCGCCGTGGACGGTGCGCGCTGCCCCGGCGCGCGCGTGCCGCAGCACCGCCGCCAGGCACGCCTGCTCGATCCCGCGGCCGAACACGCGGCAGCTCAGCAGGAACCCGTCGATGCGGACGGTCTCGTCCGACCACCGGGTGAACAGCGCGCCCACCATGCCGTTGTCGCCGAACCGGTCACGGGATCGGATGGTCAGGATCCGCGTGCGGGAGTCCTTGAGCAACTCCCTGATCTCGGCGACGCCGAGCCGGCACGTGACCGTGTTGAACTGGTTGGTCCGCATGGTGAGCTGGGAGATCCGCGCCGCGTCCTCCCCGGCGGCGTCGGCCAGGACGACCCGGACGTCCAGCTCGCGCAGGTAGTCTTCGACCGAGTCGAAGGTATGCAGGAAGTCCTTGCGGGCCCACTCGTCCTGGTATCTGACCTTGCGGACGTGGTCCTCGGCCGTCGTCTGCCGCACGTCGAACCAGCCGTCGGCCAGCAGCCTCTCGCCGTGCAGCGCCGGGTCCGCGTCGAGGTCCACCACCGCCACGTCGGGGTGCTCGGACCGCACGAGCCAGCGCTCGAAGGCGCTGTCGTCGGCGAAGACGAGGCTGTGCTCCCCCAGGTTGAGCTCCCGGGCGAGCGCGGCGACGTTCTCGGGCTTGGGCCGCCAGTTGGCGATGACGTGGACGAAGTCGTCCTCGCGCAGGACCATGCCGGGATGCTCGCGCAGGACCCGGCGGACCGGCTCGACGTCGTTCTTGCTCACCACTGCGAGCAGCGGCCCCTGCGCGCCGATCTGCTTCACCACGCGCTGGAACTCCCGGAACGCCTCGCCGCGGTGCCCCTCCCCCACCTCGATGCCGTCCGCGCCGTCGTCACCGAGCACGCCGCCCCACAACGTGTTGTCCAAGTCGAGGACCAGGCACTTTTTGGTGCGGCCGGAGAGATGCCGGACCAGATGCCCCGCCTCACGGGCGTATGCGGCCAGCAAGTCCGGGGACAAGTGCGCCTTGGCGTAGACGCTCATGCGCGGGTCGCTGGCGGGCGACGCCTCGGCGGCGAGCGGGTCGAGGTCCAGCACCACGACCCGCTCGTGCTCCTCGCACAGGTGCAGCAACCGGGCGTTGAGATCGCGCCACAGTGCTCCCAGCCGGGCCCTCGACCGGTGGTCGACGAGCTGTGCGGCGTACCGCCGCAGCAGGGGCAGGGTGTTGAGCACCAGCGTGCCGCGGCAGCTGGCCTCGAACGTGGTGGCGAGCCCCTTCAGCAGGCCGGTCTTCTCCAGGCCGACGCGCTCCACGTCCGCGGGTCCCCAGGGGACGACGACCTCGTCGAACACGATCGCCGGGTCCAGCACGCACAGGACGACGTCGGGTTCGGCGGCGTACAGGTCGCTGCCCGGGTCACCGAGGTCGAGGACGTAGCCGTCGAACCGCCCCGTGAACGGGCGCAGGAGAAATCCGTGCCGGGCGACCTGCGCCGTCAGCGCGGGCAGCAGATCCGGCAGCGTGCCGTGCCCGGTGAGCGCGACCGTCACCGCGGGGATTCCCGGGTGCCGCTTGGCCGTCTCATCGGCGTCCAGGCGGGCGAGCAGGTTCCCCGCCCGCACAAGCTCGCGCCCGCTCAGCTCGGCCACCAGACGCTGGGCCTCGGGATACCGGGCAGCCAGGGCGCCCGAGCGGTGCATCTCCAGCAGCGCGTCGGCCGGCGCCGCACCGTCATGGGGGACCGATTCGCCCACGCCCCGTCTCCTTCCCCGCGGCCTCGCCGCGCTCCGTCCGGCTCGTCCTCTCACCGGGGCCGCGTCTCGCGGTGGCCCGCATTCACGATCTCCGGACCGGCTAAAGCTGCGCTAACACGGTCCTTGGGCGCCCGCGAAGATCACGCGATGGCGGCCCGGAAGGCGAGGATGTCCTCGGAGACCGCCTTGATGGTCTCCGCCGGGCGGTCCCCCAGATAGAAGTGGCCGCCCGCGAAGACGCGCAGGCCGAAGGAGGCCGACGTGTGGTCGCGCCACGCCGCGGCCTCCGACACGGCGACCTTCGGGTCGGAGTCGCCGATGTAGGCCGCGATCGGGCAGCGCAGCGGGGGGCCGGGCCGGTACCGATAGGTCTCGATCGCCTTGTAGTCGGTCCGGAGGGCCGGAAGGATCATCCGCAGGAGCTCCTCGTCTCCCAGCACGCCCGCGTCGGTGCCCTCCAGGGAGTGCACTTCGGCGATGAGCCCCTGGTCGTCCCGGGTGTGCACGGTTTCCGTCCGGTGCAGCGACGGCGCCCGGCGGCCTGAGACGATGATTCCCAGCGGGCTCACTGCCGTCTCACGCTCTATCGCGCGGGCCACCTCGTAGCAGGTGACGGCCCCCATGCTGTGCCCGAAGAACACCAGCGGGCGGTCCAGCACGCCGCGCAGCGCCGTGAAGACCGCGGCGGCCAGCTCGTCGATGGTGTCGACCGGCGGCTCCCTGCGCCGGTCCTGCCTACCCGGGTACTGCACGGCCAGCACGTTCGCCGAGCCGGACAGCGCCGCGGAGACCGGGAAGAAATAGGCCGCCGAGCCGCCCGCGTGCGGGAAGCAGACCAGCAGCGGATCGCCGTCCACGCCCTCGTGGAAGCGCCGCAACCAGAGATCGTCCTTCTGTCCGCCCTGGTCCACGTGAGTCCCGTCCCTTCGCTTCAGGTGGTATGGCCCGTCGGCCGCCGGCTCAGGAGATTCCGAGTTCTCTGTCGATGAAGTCGATGACCTCGTCCGAGGTCGCCGTTTCGAGGCGGTCGGTCGCGGGCGCTCCGGCGCCGGCGTGCCGGTCCCGCCAGCGCCCGAGCAGCGCCTCCAGGCGCGCGGTGACCTCCTGGTGGCCGCTCCAGCCGCCGGGGGCCGCGCCGAGCGCGGTCTCCAGCCGGTCCAGTTCGCTCAGCACCGCAGGGGCTCCCGGCCGCGGTTCCGCCGCCTCGCCGCCGGCCAGGACCGTGCCCAGGTACCGCGCGAGCGCGTCGAGCGTGGGGTGGTCGAAGACGAGCGTGGCCGGCAGGCGGGTGCCCGCGGCGGTACTGAGGCGGTTGCGGAACTCGACCGCGGTGAGCGAGTCGAACCCGAGCTCCTTGAACGTCGCGGTCGTGGTGACCGCGTCCGCCGACCGGTGCCCGAGCACCGTGGCGGCGTTGGCCCGGACGACGTCCAGCAGGATCCCGTGCCGGCCTCCCGCGGGCAGCCGCGCCAGCCGCTCGGCGAGCGAGGGCCCGGCCGCACGATCGCCGTGGCCCGCGGTGCGGCGTCCGGCGCCACCGACCAGGGCGCGCAGGACCGCCGGGGGCGCCCCGGATCCGGCCTGCGCCCGCAATGCGGGCACGTCCAGCCAGGCCGGCACCAGCAGCGCCCGCCCGTCGCCGCGCGCCGTGTCGAACAGCGCCAGCCCCTGCTCCAGGGGCAGCGGCACGACTCCGGACCGGCCGAGCCGGGCCAGGTCGGCGCCGTCCAGGTGCGCGGTCATCCGGCTGGTCTCCGCCCACAGCCCCCAGGCCAGCGACACGGCCGGGAGCCCCTGGGCCTTGCGCCGGGCCGCGAGAGCGTCCTCGAACGTGTTCGCCGCCGCGTAGTTGGCCTGCCCGGGTGTGCCGAGCACACCGGCGCTGGAGGAGAACAGCACGAACTCCGCGAGGTCCGGCCCGCGGGTCAGCTCGTCCAGGTTCATCGCGGCGGCGACCTTGGGCCGCATCACCCGTGCCACCTGCTCCGGGGTCATCGAGCCCAGCACCGCGTCGTCCACCACGCCCGCCGCGTGCACCACCGCGGTCAACGGGTGCTCGGCCGGGACGCCGGCCAGCAGCCTTGCGAGGTCCGCGCGGTCGGCGGCGTCGCAGGCCGCCACCGTCACCTGCGCGCCGAGCCCGGTCAGCTCGGCCACCAGTTCCGCGGCGCCGGGCGCCCGCGAGCCCTGCCGGCCGGTCAGCAGCAGGTGCCGCATCCCGTGCCGTTCCACCAAGTGGCGCGCCACCTGCCGGCCCAGCGTTCCGGTACCGCCGGTGATCAGGACGGTGCCCGACGGGTCGGACGCCGACGGCACGGTGAAGACGATCTTGCCGATGTGCCGGGCCTGGCTCATGAACCGGAACGCCTGCCGCGCCTGCCGCAGGTCCCAGGCGCGCAGCGGCGGAGGCTGCAGCACCTCCCGCTCGAACAGCCCGAGGATCTCCGCCAGCATCCGGCCGATCCGCTCCGGGCCCGCTTCCAGCACGTCGTAGGCCCGGTAGGCCACGCCGGGGTAGGAGCCGGCGACCTCATCGGCGTCGCGGATGTCGGTCTTGCCCATCTCCACGAACCGGCCGCCCCGGGGCAGCAGCCGCAGCGACGCATCGACGAACTCGCCGTTCAGCGCGTCCAGGACGACGTCCATGCCGCGGCCGCCGGTCGCGTCCAGGAACCGGTGCTCGAACCCCAGGTCGCGGGACGACGCGATGTGCGCGTCGTCCAGCCCCAGCGAGCGCAGGGCCGGCCACTTGCCCTCGCTGGCCGTGGCGAACACCTCTGCGCCGAGGTGGCGGGCCAACTGCACCGCGGCCATGCCCACGCCGCCTGTCGCGGCGTGCACCAGCACCGACTCGCCCGGCTGCAGGCCGGCCAGGTCGACCAACCCGTAGTAGGCCGTCAGGTAGGCCACCGGCACGGCCGCCGCCCGTGCGTACGGCCAGCCCGCCGGGATGCGCGCGAGCATCCGCCGGTCCACCGTCGCCACCGGTCCGAAGGCGCTGGGGATCAGGCCCACCACCCTGTCGCCCACGGCCAGATCGGCGACCCCGGCGCCGACCTCGGTGACCACGCCGGCCCCCTCGCTGCCAAGCGGGGCGCCCGCGTCGGGGTACATGCCCAGGGCGATCAGCACGTCCCGGAAGTTCAGGCCCGCGGCGCGCACCGCCACGCGGACCTCCCCCGGCCCCAGCCGGGCCTCGGCCTCCGGGTGCGGGACGAACTCCAGATCCTCCAGCGTCGCGCTGCCCGGCGCCGCCATCCGCCATGCCCGGACTCCGCCGGGAGGCGTGAGCGCGGGGTCGGTCCCGGTGCCGGTCAGCCGGGGCACCAGAACCTCACCGCGCCGGATCGCAAGCTGCGGTTCGTCCGCGTCCGCCGCCGTCGGCAGGCAGCCGGCGACGGCGCGCGACGAGGCGGGATCGCCGTCGAGGTCGACGATCAGGAAGCGGCCCGGGTGCTCCGCCTGCGCCGAACGCATCAGGCCCCAGAGCGGGGCGCAGGCCAGATCCGCCACCTCGCCTCCGTCGCCCGCCTGCACGGCTCCGCGGGTGAACACGGCCAGCCGGGAGGACTCGAACCGAGGGTCGGCGAGCCATCGTTGCACTGTGCCGAGCACCGCCACCGTCATCTGCTCTGCGGCCTCTCCGTCGCCGGCTCCCTCCGGATCCCCGCATGGCAGCGCCACGACGTCGGGGACGGGGTCGCCCGCCTCGATCGATGCGGCCAACCTGGCGAGATCCGGGTGGTGGTGCATTCGCGCACCGGAGGATTCCAGCGCCCGGCCCAGCCCGAGGCCGTCGGCACCCAGCACGGCCCAGCAGCCCGGGTCCGGAGCGCCGCGCACATTGCCAGGCAGCTGCGTCCAGTCGACATGGAACAGCCATTCGCCGCCGTCGCGCGGCCGCAGGGCCGGCACAGGGCGCAGCGCCACCGAGTCGAACGAGGCGACAGGCCTCCCTTCCGGGTCCCATGCCGTCACCGCGATCCCGTCGCCGCCCTCCGGGACGACTCTGACGCGCAGGGCCGATGCGCCCGAGGCGAAGACGTCGACCCCTGTGCAGACGAACGGCATCCGCCCCGGGCCGTCCTCTCCCTCGGCGATCAGCGGAAGCCCGGCCTGGAGCGCCGCGTCCAGCAGTGCCGGATGCGCGACGAATCCTTCCGGTGCGCCGCCGGCGTCGGAATCGAGACCCACCTCCGCGAACACCTCCCCGCCGCGCCGCCAGACCGCGCGCAGCCGCCGGAAGCCGGGACCGTAGTCGAGGCCGCCGGCGGCGGCTCGCTCGTAGAGATCGGCCACGTCGATCGGCTCCGCGCCCTCTGGAGGCCACACCGCCTCGACGGATGTAGGAGGCGCGCTCGCGGCCGAGCCGAGGGCCCCGGTGGCGTGCCGCGTCCACGACGTTCCCGCCGGCGCCTTCTCCGGGCGCGAATGAACGCTCAGCGTCCACCGTCCGGGCACGCTGTCCGCCATGACCCTGACCTGCAACGCCACCGCGTCCTGGGCAGGGACGCCGAGGGGTGCCTCCAGGGTGAGCTCCTCCACCCGGCCGCCGCCCAGCTCGTCCCCGGCGCGAACGGCCATCTCCAGGAACGCGGTGGCCGGCACGACGGCCGTGCCCAGCACCCGGTGGTCGCCGAGCCACGGATGGGTGCGCAGCGACAGCCTGCCGGTGAAGAGCGTCCCGTCACCGTCGGCCAGCCCGACCGAGGCTCCCAGCAAGGGATGCTCGGCGGCGGCCAGGCCGAGCCCCGCCGCATCCCCCCGCCCGGTGTCCGCGGTGAGCCAGAAGGGCCGCCGCTGGAACGCGTAGGTCGGCAGGTCGATCCGGTGGGGCGACGCCGGCGCGAACAGGGCCGCCCAGTCCAGGGGCACGCCGGCGGTGTGAGCCCGCGCGACCGCGCCCAGTACCGCCTCGGGCTCGGGCCGGTTCTCGCGCAGCGCGGGAGCCATTGCGGGCGCCACGTCCAAGCACTCCTGAGCCATCGCGGTCAGCACCCCGGGACCCAGCTCGACGCAGGCGGTGACGTCCTGGGTTCCGAGCCACCGCACGCCGTCGGCGAAGCGCACGGCGCCGCAGATGTGCTCGACCCAGTAGTCGGCGGAACAGATCCGCTCTGCGGGGACGGGCTCGCCGGTGAGGTTGGAGACGATGGGGATCTCGGGAGGGTGGAAGCGCAGCCCCGCTGCCACGGCGCGGAAGTCGGCCAGCATCGGCTCCATCCGCGGCGAGTGGAAGGCGTGGCTGACCCGCAGCCGCCTGGTCTTGCGGCCGCGCTCCCGCCAGTGGGCGGCCACCGCCTCGACATCCTCCGCGTGCCCGGAGAGAACAGTGGCGGAAGGCCCGTTCAGGGCCGCGATCGCCACCCGTTGCTGCCGGCCGGCCAGAAGCGGCAGCACCTCGTCCTCCGACGCCTCCACCGCGACCATCGCGCCGCCGCCCGGTAGCCGCTGCATCAGCCCTCCTCGCGCCGCTACCAAGGAGCACGCGTCGTCCAGGGACAGCACACCGGCCACATGAGCCGCGGCCAGTTCCCCGATCGAGTGCCCCAGCAGGAAGTCCGGCCGTATTCCCCACGCCGCCAGCAGGCGGAACAGGGACGTCTCGACGGCGAACAGTCCCGCCTGGGCGTAGACCGTGTCATCGAGCGACAACCCGCCGGGGGCCTCACCGCCGAACACCACCTCGCGCAGCGAGCATCCCAGCTTCGGGTCGAGGCGCTCGCAGATCTGGTCGAACGCTTCGGCGAACACGGGATACGCCTCGTAGAGGCCGCGGCCCATGCCGGCCCGCTGGGCGCCTTGGCCGGGGAACAGGAACGCGACTCTTCCGTCGGCGTGCACTTCGCCCTGGACCACGTCCGGCGTGTGCCGCCCCTGCGACAGCTCGGCAAGGTCCCGCAACGCCTCTTCGCGGTCGCGCACCAGGATCACCGCGCGGTGCTCCAAGGCCGTCCGCGTGGTGGCCAGCGAGAATCCCACGTCCGCCGACCCGAGGTCGGGGCGGGTCGCGAGAAACTCCCGCAGCCTGGCCGCCTGGGCCCGCAGCGCGTCCTCGGTCCGGCCCGACAAGGCCCAGGGGATCACCGTCGCGCCATCATCGGAAGGCCGGGCGGGCGTGCCGGCGGCCTCACCGGCGTCTTCGAGGATCACATGGGCGTTGGTCCCGCTGATGCCGAAGGACGAGACGCCCGCCCTTCGCGGGCGGTCGCCGCGAGGCCACGGAACCGGCTCGACCAGCAGCGACACCGCCCCGGCGGACCAGTCCACGTGCGGAGTCGGCTCGGCGCCGTGCAGCGACGGCGGCAGCTCGCCGTGGCGCATCGCCATCACCATCTTGATCACGCCCGCGACACCGGCGGCCGCCTGCGCGTGCCCGATGTTGGACTTGACCGAGCCCAGCCGCAGCGGCCGGTCCGGCGACCGGTCCCGGCCGTAGGCGGCCAGCAGCGCCTGGGCCTCGATCGGATCTCCCAGTGTGGTCCCCGTCCCGTGCCCGTCCACCGCGTCCACCTGGTCCGGCCGGAGGCGCGCGGCGGCCAGCGCGGCGCGGATCACACGCTGCTGGGAGGGGCCGTTCGGCGCCGTCAGCCCGTTCGACGCCCCGTCCTGGTTGGTGGCGGTGCCGCGCACCACCGCCAGCACCGGGTGCCCGTTGCGCCTGGCCTGCGACAGCCGCTCCAGGACGAGCACCCCCGCGCCCTCCGACCAGGCCACCCCGTCGGCCGACGCGCCGAACGACTTGCACCGGCCGTCCGGCGCGAGCCCGCGCTGCCTGCTGAACTCCACGAAGGTGTCCGGGGCGGCCATTACCGTCACGCCGCCTACCAGGGCCAGCGAGCACTCACCACGGCGCAGCGCCTGCGCCGCCAGGTGCAGCGCGACCAGGGACGAGGAGCATGCTGTGTCCACGGTGACCGCGGGTCCCTCCAGCCCGAACGAATACGCCACCCGGCCGGACACCACGCTGCCGGACGTGCCCGTCACCGCGTAGCCTTCCGCGGCCTGCGGCAGCCTGCCTCCGCGCGCGTAGTCGTAGTACATGACCCCGGCGAACACTCCGGCCGGGCTGCCCTTCAGCGATGCCGGATCGATGCCGGCCCGCTCCAGTGCCTCCCAGGAGGTCTCCAGCAGCAGCCGCTGCTGCGGATCCATCGCCAGCGCCTCGCGCGGGGAGATGCCGAAGAACTCGGCGTCGAACTGCGCCGCGTCGTGGAGGAACCCGCCCTCGCGGGTGTACGAGGTGCCGGGATGGTCGGGGTCGGGGTGATACAGCCCGTCCAGATCCCAGCCACGGTCGTCGGGGAAACCCGAGATCGCGTCGCGGCCTGCGGCCACGAGGTCCCACAGGTCCTCCGGGGAGGCCACGCCGCCCGGGTAGCGGCAGCCCATTCCCACGATCGCGATCGGCTCGTCCGGTGCTCCTTCGGCGGGCCCCGGTGCGACATCCGCCCGCGAGGCGGCCGTGTCCAGCAGTTCCTCCTGTAGACGTACGGCCAGCCGGTGGACGGTGGGATGGTCGAACAGGAGGGTAGGCGGGAGCCGAAGCCCGGTCGCCGTGTTGAGCCGGTTGCGGAGTTCCACCGCAGTCAGCGAGTCGAATCCGATGTCCTCGAACGCCCGGTCGTCCCCGACCGCGCCCGACGACGCATGCCCCAGCACATCGGCGACCTGCGCCCGCACCAACCCGAGGAGTTCCCGGTGCTGTTCGGCCTCCGTGAGCGCGCCGAGCCGACCGGCCAGGCCGGTGGTGGGCTTGCCGTTCGCCGCCCGGCGGCTCCGGCCGCGGACCAGCCCCCGCAGCATCGGCGGCAGCGGGCCGCCGTCGGTGCGCGTCCGCAAGGCCGCCAGATCCAGGCAGGCCGCCATCACCTCCACCCGGCTGGATGCGACCGACGCGTCGAACAGCGCCAGACCGTCCTCGGAGGAGAGCGGGGCGATGCCGGCGCGGCGCAGGCGCGCCATGCCGCCGTCGGTCAGGGTCCCGCTGATCGCGCTCTCCGGCGCCCACAGCCCCCAGGCGATCGACACGCCCGGCAGCCCGTGCGCTCGGCGATGCCTCGCGAGCGCGTCCAGAGCCGCGTTGGCCGCCGCGTAGTTGCCCTGGCCGGGAGTCCCGAACGTGCCCGCGATCGAGGAGTAGAGGACGAACATCGACAGGTCGAGGCCACGGGTCAGCTCGTGCAGGTTCAGCGCGGCGTCCACTTTGGGGCGCAGTGTCCGGTCCAGCCGTTCGGCGGTGAGCGCGGGAATGATCCCGTCGTCCACCGCTCCGGCCGCGTGGACCACCCCCGTCAGGGGATGCTCGTCGGGAATCCGCTCCAGCGTCGCGGCGAGGTCGGCCCGGTCGGCCGCGTCGCAGGCGGCGAAGGTCACGCGGGCTCCGGCGGCGGCGAGTTCGGCCCGCAGTTCGGCGGCGCCGGGCGCGGCGGGGCCGCGGCGCCCGGCCAGGACCAGATGCCGCACGCCGTGCTCGGCAACCAGATGGCGGGCGAGCAGGCCGCCCAGCGTGCCGGTGCCTCCGGTGATCAGTACCGTGCCGGAGGGATCGGGCTCCGGCGCCTCCGGTGCCGGAGCCGGCATCCGTGCCAGCCTCGGCACCAAGAGCTGTTCCGCGCGCAGCGCGAGCTGCGGTTCGTCGGCGGCCACCGCGACCCGGCAGGCGTCCAGGACGGCGGCGTCTCCTTCGTCGTCGGTGTCGGCCAGGAGCAGGCGCCCGGGGTTCTCCGCCTGTGCCGAGCGGACGAGCCCCCAGACCGCCGCCTGCGCCGGGTCGGCGTCCTCGCCGTCGTGGACGGCGACCGCCGCACGGGTCAGCACGGCCAGCCGCGCACTCTCGGGGTGCTCGGCGGCAAGCCAGTCGGCGACGACGCGCAAGGCTCGTTCGGTGGTCTCATGGACGACCGCGGCCTCGACGCGGAGAGCGTCCGGCCGGAGGTCGGCGACGGTCAGCGTCAGGCCGGGCACGTCCGACGCTTCTGGCATCGGCTGCCATTCCAGGTGGAACAGCGAATCGCGGACAGCCTGCGCAGTGGGCCGCATGGGACGGGCCGGTGCGCGCAGGGCCAGCGCGTCCACCGTCGCCACGGGCGAGCCCGCCCCGTCGATGATCGTCATCGTGCCGCCCGCCGACATCCGCGCCCGCAGCACGGTGGCGCCGGCGGCGTGCAGGGTCACGCCGTTCCAGGCGAAGGGCAGCCGCGGGGACATGCCATCCGGATCTCCCTGGCCGTCCAGCCCGACCCGCGCGTGCAGGAGCGCGTCCAGCAGAACCGGATGGATTCCGAAGCGCGCGGCGTCGTCGCGCAGGTCGCCGGGCAGGGCGGCCTCGGCGAAGATCTCATCACCTGATCGCCAGGCTGCCGTCAGCGCCTGGAAGGCCGGGCCGTACTCGTAGCCGGCCCGTGCGAGGTCGCCGTAGAAGCCGTCCAGCGGCACGGGCACCGCGCCCGCCGGGGGCCAGGCGGCCGGTTCGCACTCCGGCGGCGGCGCGGATCCAGTGCGCACCGCGCCGTCGGCGTTGCGGGTCCAGGGCCGGTCGGAGCCGGCCCGCACGTCGGCCGTCCGCGAGTCCACCGTCAGAGGCCGGCGGCCTGAAGCATCGGCGCCGCCCACCGTGACCTGGACCTGCATCCCCCCGTCCGGCGGCAGTACCAGCGGAGCCCGCAGGACGAGCTCCTCCACCTGGTCGCAGCCGGTCTCCTCGGCGGCGCGCAGCGCCAGTTCCATCAGGGCGGTCGCGGGCACCATCGGTACGCCCGCGACGACGTGGTCGGCCAGCCAGGGATGGGTGCGCAGCGAGAGGTGGCCGTGCAACGTCACGGCGTCGCCGTCGGATCCTCGGACCGCGGCGCCGAGCAGCGGGTGGTCGGCCGCGTCCAGTCCCAGGTCGGCCGCGGATCCGGCGGCGCGCGGCACCGGCGTCCAGTACCGGCGGTGCTGGAAGGAGTAGGTGGGCAGCTCGACTCGGCGTGCTCCGGAGCCGGCGAAGACGCCCTCCCAGTCGAGCGCCACGCCGTGCGCGTGCAGCCGGGCGAGGGCCGCCGTGAAGGCCTCCGCTTCGGGCCGGTCGCGGTGGAGCACCGGGACGGCCAGAGCGGCTGCGCCGCCCTCCCCGTCGGCGAGGATCTCTTCGGCCAGGGCGGCCAGGGTGCCGTCGGGGCCCAGTTCCACCAGCCGCGTCACGCCTTCAGCCGCCAGCCTGCCGACGCAGGCGGCGAACAGCACCGGGCGCCGCACGTGGTCGACCCAGTACTGCGGCGAGCACAGCTCCTCGGCCGTTCCCGGCGCGCCGGTCAGGTTGGACACGACGGGGATTCGCGGAGCCCGGTACGACAGCCGCTCGGCGATCTCGCCGAACTCGGCCAGCATCGGCTCCATGCGCGGGGAATGGAAGGCATGCGACACCGTGAGCCGCCTGGTCCTGCGGCCCTGGGCTCGGAATGCATCGGTGATCTCGGTGACGACGGGCTCATCGCCGGAGACCACGAGCGACGCCGGGCCGTTGACCGCCGCGATCGACACGCGGCCGACGCGTCCTTCCAGGAGGCGCCCCACCTCCTCCGCCGTGGCCTGGACCGCCGCCATGGCGCCCCCGGCGGGCAGCCGCCCCATCAGCGCACCGCGCGCCGCCACCAGCGCGCATGCGTCCTCCAGCGAGAAGATCCCTGCCACGTAGGCGGCGGTCAGTTCGCCGATCGAATGACCGGCCACGAAATCGGGGAGCAGGCCCCATGCCTCGGCGGTCCTGAACAGGGCCGCCTCCAGCGCGAACAGTGCCGGCTGGGCGTATTCGGTCTGGTCGAGCAGCACGGCGTCGGGCTGTCCCGGAGCGGTGAACATGACCTCGCGCAGCGGGCGCTCCAGGATGGGGTCGAGATGCGCGCAGATCTCGTCGAAGGCCTCCGCGAAGACGGGGAACGACTCGTAGAGCTCGCGGCCCATGCCGGGCCGTTGTGACCCCTGGCCGGAGAACAGCACGGCGACGCGGCCGTGGCGGGCCGACGCCCGGATGACGCCGGAGCGGGTGTCGCCCTCGGCCAGAGCTTCCAGCCCGGCCGTCATCGCCGCACGGTCGCCGGCCAGGACGACCCCGCGCCGCTCCAGACCCGCCCGGGTGGTGGCCAGCGAATACGCGACGTCCAAAGGTCTCATGTTCGGGAGGGCGGCCACGTGCTCGCGCAACCTGCGGGCCTGTGCCCGCAACGCCGGTTCGCTCTTCGCCGACAGCGCCAGGGGCATCACGCGGCCCGGCTGCGCCGAGGCGGGCCCGGGCCGCTCGTCCGGCGCCTCGGCCGGGGGCTCTTGCAGGATCACGTGCGCGTTGGTGCCGCTGATGCCGAAGGAGGACACCGCTGCGCGGCGCGGGCGGTCGGAGTCGGACCAGTCGACAGGCTCGGTCAGCAGCGCGACCTTGCCCGCCGACCAGTCGACGTGGGGCGTGGGCGCGTCGATGTGCAGCGTGCGCGGCAGCGTCCTGTGACGCATCGCCTGCACCATCTTGATCACGCCCGCCAGCCCGGCCGCGGCCTGGGTGTGGCCGATGTTGGATTTGATCGATCCCAGCCAGAGCGGCCTGTCGCGGTCCCGCCCGTAGGCCGCCAGCAGGGCCCGGGCCTCGATCGGATCGCCCAGGGCGGTGCCCGTCCCGTGCGCCTCCACCGCGTCCACCTGGTCCGGTGACAGCGCGGCCGCGGCGAGCGCATGGGCGATCACCCTGCGCTGGGACGGGCCGCTCGGCGCGGTCAGCCCGTTGCTGGCCCCGTCCTGGTTGGTCGCCGACCCGGCCACCGTCGCCAGCACGCGATGGCCGTTGCGCCGCGCGGCCGACAGCGGCTCGACGAGGACCACGGCGGCGCCCTCCGCCCAGCTCGTCCCGTCGGCCGAGGCGGCGAACGGCTTGCACCGCCCGTCGGGCGCCAGCCCACGCTGCCTGCTGAACTCGGTGAACATCCCCGGGGTGGACATCACCGTGACGCCCGCGGCCAGCGCGAGTTCACACTCCCCCCGCAGCACGGCCTGGCACGCCTGATGCAGGGCGACCAGCGACGACGAACACGCCGTGTCCACGGTGACCGCGGGCCCCTCCAAGCCGAACACGTAGGCGATGCGGCCGGACATGACGCTGCTCGTGGTCCCGGTGAGAAGGTAGCCCTCGGCGTCCTTTCCGGCCTCATGCAGCCGCGGGCCGTATTCCTGGTGGGTGCCGCCGACGAACACGCCGGTACGGCTGCCTTTGAGGGACGTGGGGTCGATGCCCGCTCGTTCGAGGACCTCCCATGAGGTCTCCAGCAGGAGCCGCTGCTGGGGGTCCATCGCCGCTGCCTCACGAGGCGAGATGCCGAACAGGTCGGGGTCGAAGTGGCCCGCGCCCTGGACGAAACCGCCGGCGGTGGCGTAGGTGGTGCCGGTGCGGCCCGGGTCCGGGTCGTGCAAGGCCGCGAGATCCCAACCGCGGTCGTCCGGGAAGCCGGAGATCGCGTCGCGGCCCGCCGCGACGAGCTCCCACAGGTCCTCGGGGGATTGCACGCCTCCGGGGTACCGGCAGGCCATGGCGACGATGGCGACGGGCTCGTTCGCCGTGGCCGCGGGGCCCGGGACCACGCGCGGATCCGGGTCGGACGATCCCGCGGCCCGTTCGGCCAGGTGCCGCGCGAGCCCCTCGGGTGAGGGATGGTCGAACAGCACCGTCGAAGGCAGGGGCAGCCCTGTCGCCTGCACCAGCCGGGTGCGCAACTCGACCGCGGTCAGCGAATCGAAGCCGAGGTCGCGGAACGTCCATTGCGGCTCCACCGCTTCCGGCCGGTCGTACCCCAGCACGGTGGCCGCTTCGGCACGGACCACCTCGAGCATCGCGAGCCCGCTGACCGGCCGGTCGCCGTCGTGGTCCGGCCGCGCATCGGCGTCTTCCTGCACCGGTTCCTCGACCATGAGGGGCTCGTCCGGCTTCCCCATGGCGGGCGGCCGCAGCCAGTGCCGTTCGCGCTGGAACGGGTACGTGGGCAGCGGGATGCGCCTCCCGCCCGTCCCGGTGAGCACGGCCTCCCAGTCCACGTCCGCGCCCCGAACCGACAGCTCGGCCACCGCGCCGAGGAGCGTGCGCGGCTCGGCGCGATCGTCGCGCAGAGTGGGCACGAACCCGGCCGTGGCCGGGTCGACGCAATCGCGGCCGATCGCCGACAGCTCGCCTCCCGGACCGAGTTCCACGTAAGTGGAGACACCCAGCGCTTCCAGCCCGCGCATCCCGTCCATGAAGCGCACGGTGTTGCGCACCTGCCGTGCCCAGTGCCTCGGCGCGCAGATGTCCTCGTCCGGGGCGACCTGGCCGGTCACGTTCGACACGACCGGGATCCGCGGCGGCCGGAACGCCAGCCGCCGCGCGATGCCCTCGAACTCCTCCAGCATCCCCTCGGTGTGCGGCGAGTGCGACGCGTGGCTGATCCGGAGTCGCTTGGTCTTGCGTCCCTGGTCCTTCCAGTACCCCGCGATGTCCAGCACGGCCTCCTCGTCCCCGGAGAGGACCGTCGCCATCGGTGCGTTGATGACCGCGATCGACGCCTGGGCCCCGCGCTCGGAGACCAGGGGGCGCAGCTCGTCCTCGGATGCCTGGACCGACACCATCGCGCCGCCCGCGGGAAGCGCCTGCATCAGGCGGCCCCGCGCGGCCGCCAGTGTGCAGGCGTCCTCCAGCGAGAGGACGCCTGCGCAATGGGCGGCGACCACCTCTCCGCTGGAGTGGCCCATGAGGTAGTCCGGCCGGACTCCCCACGACTCCAGGAGCCGGAACAGCGCCACCTCCAGCGCGAACAGCCCCACCTGCGTGTACAGCGTCTGGTCGAGCAGCGCCGCCTCGGCCGTTCCGCAGGCGGCGAACACCACGTCCGGCACTCGGTGGTCCAGGTGCCGGTCCAGATGCGCGCACGCTTCGTCGAACGACCGGGCGAATTCCTCGTGGGCGTCGTAGAGGTCCCGGCCCATGCCGAGGCGCTGAGTCCCGCCGCCGGCGAACAGGAAGGCGATCTGGCCGCCGGTGGCCCGGCCCCGGATGAGGCGCGGTGAGGAGCCGCCGCGCGCGAGGGCATCGAGCCCTCTGGCGAGGCCCGTGGCGTCGTCGGCGAGGACCGCGGCACGGTACTCGAACGCCGAGCGGGTCGTGGCGAGCGAGCAGGCGAGGTCGGCCGGCCGGGGATCGGCGGTGTCCAGATGCTCCCGCAGCAGCCCGGCCTGCGCGCGCAGCGCCCGCTCGCTCCGCGCCGACACCAGGAAGGGGCGGACCCCGGCGGGGGCGTTCACCTCTCCTGCGGATTCGTCGATGTCCGGTTCGGACAGCACCACATGGCAGTTGGTGCCGCCCATCCCGAACGAACTCACGCCCGCCACGAGCGGCCGGGAGGGCTGAGGCCAGGGGCTCACCGCGTCCTGCACGCGGAGGTTGAGCCGGTCCAGGGGGATGCGTGGATGGGGGCGTTCGAAGTTGAGGCTGGGAACGAGCTCGCGGTGCCGGATGCACAGGACGGTCTTGACGAGCCCCGCGATCCCGGCCGCGCCTTCCAGGTGCCCGATGTTGGTCTTGACCGAGCCGACCACCAGCGGGCGGCTCATCTCCTCGGAACCGGCCGGGGCGCCGAGTACCGCGCCGAGGGCCGCCGCCTCGACGGGATCCCCCGCTCTGGTTCCGGTGCCGTGCAGCTCCACGTACTGGACGTCCGCCGGGCCGGCGGCGGCGCGGCGGCAGGCGATCCGGATGGCCTCCTCCTGCCCGGCCTGGGCCGGGACCGTCAGCCCCTCACCCGCGCCATCGTTGTTGACCGCGCTGCCGCGGATGACGCAGTAGACCCGGTCGCCGTCGGCCAGCGCACGGGCCAGCGGCTTGAGGACGACCACGGCGCCGCCTTCGCCGCGCACATACCCGTTCGCCCGAGCGTCGAAGGTGTGGCAGCGGCCGTCCGGAGACAGGCCGCCGAACCGGTCGGCCGCGATGAACCCGTCCGGGGTGATGGCGATGTTGACCCCGCCGGCCAGTGCCAGGTCCGACTCGCCCCTGCGTACGCTCGCGCCGGCCATGTGCACCGCCACCAGGGACGACGACTGCCCGGTGTCGACCGTCACGCTCGGGCCGCCGAGCCCGAGCGTGTAGGAGACGCGGTTGGCGATGATGCCGCGGTTCAGCCCGGTCGCGGTGTGCTGCGTGATCGTGCCGGTCCCGTAGCGCGTTCCCAGGCTCGCGTAATCGTCCCCGATGGCGCCGACGAAGACGCCCGCCCTGCCGCCGCGCAGGCGCCGCGGAACGATTCCCGCGTCCTCCAGCGCTTCCCAGGCCAGCTCCAGCATCAGGCGCTGCCGGGGGTCGATGACCGCCGCCTCGCGCGGGGAGATGCCGAAGAACGCGGCATCGAACCCGTCGACCTGGTCGAGGAACCCGCCGCGCCGCGCTCCCGGCGCGACGTCAAGTCGGCTCAGGTCGCATATCGTGCCGGCGTCCCGGCGCTGTTCGGGCGCCTCGCCGACCGCGTCGGTCCCGCTCCGCAGCAGCCGCCAGAATTCTTCGGGGCCCGCGGCGCCCGGCATGCGGCACGACAATCCCACGATGGCGACCGGGCCGTCATGTTCCGCCCGCATCCTGGATTCGACTGATTCTCCGGTTACGGTCACGACACTCCAATTCGACCGCCGCGCGCACGGCTCACATTCGCAGTGATCGCGGCCGGACAATGACCGGACAGCAGGGCCTGCGGGAAATGTATCCCGCGTTGCACACCGCCCCGCAATGCGTGGGCACCCCAGAAATCGATCACATCGCCGACCCGCCGTCACACCCCTGCGGAGGGAGCCCTCCCCCTACGAGAACGCATCGCCCCCTAAAAGGGAGTCATTATGGCCCCAGAATCCCACGCGACCGGAACAAGGGTTTCCGTGGAGGCCGATCACCGGATACCGTCGCCAAATGCCCGGATCTCTGACTCCGCCCCCGAAACTCTTGGCCATCAGCGATCTGCACGTCCTGTTCCCGGAGAATCGGGCGCTGGTCGATGCACTGCGCCCTGGGAACGAGGACGACTGGTTACTGGTGGCCGGTGACGTCGGGGAGATGATGGGCGACATCGAGTGGGCGTTGCGCACGCTGAGCCGGCGCTTCGCGAAGGTCGTGTGGGTGCCCGGCAACCACGAACTGTGGACGCCGCGAGAGGACCCGGTGGCGCTGCGCGGAGAAGCGCGCTACGCCCATCTGGTGAACCTGTGCCGCAGCCTCGGTGTGGTCACCCCGGAGGACCCCTATCCGGTCTGGCAGGGCGCGGGAGGTCCGGTCACGGTCGTACCGCTCCTCGTCCTGTACGACTACTCCTTCCGGCCTCCCGGCACGTCCAAGGAGACGGCGCTGGCCCGGGCCCGCGAGGCGGGGGTGGTGTGCACGGACGAGATCCTGCTGCACCCCGACCCGCACCCCGGCCTGGACGCCTGGTGCCGCGCCAGGCTGGAGTCGACCGAGCGCCGTCTGGCTGATCTGGACCCGGCCCTGCCGACCGTGCTGGTTAACCACTATCCGCTGGTGCGCACTCCCACCGACGTGCTGTGGTATCCGGAGTTCGCGCTGTGGTGCGGCACCGAGCGCACCGCCGACTGGCACCGGCGGTTCAACGCCGCCGCCGTCGTCTACGGGCACCTGCACATTCCCCGCACGATCTGGTGCGACGGGGTGCCCTTCCAAGAAGTCTCCGTGGGCTATCCGCGCGAATGGCGGCGCCGTCCTCCGCCCGCGCCCGGTCCGAGCGAAGTGCGGATCGCCCTGCGGAGCAGGGTGTGATCGAGAGCCTGCTGCCCGCGTCCGTGCGTTCCGCGGAGTCCTTCGGCGACGGCCGCCCGGCCCACGTGTTCCCCGAGGAAGAGGCGCTGGTGGCCAAGGCCGTGCCCAATCGACGGCGGGAGTTCGCGACCGTGCGCGCCTGCGCCCGCGAGGCGCTGGGTCGGCTGGGGGTTCCGGCCGCCCCCATCCTGCCTGGGACCCGCGGTGCGCCGGGCTGGCCGGCCGGGATCGTGGGCAGCATGACCCACTGTGACGGCTACCGGGCCGCGGCCGTCGCCCGCGACCGCGACTGCGTGGCGATCGGCGTGGACGCCGAGCCGCACGGCCCGCTGCCCGACGGGGTGCTGGAGGCGGTGGCGATCCCGCGGGAGCGGTCCCGGATCGTCCGGCTCGCTTCCGAGCACCCGGCCATGCACTGGGACCGTCTGCTGTTCAGCGCAAAGGAGTCGGTCTACAAGGCGTGGTTCCCGCTGACGGGCCGCCCGCTCGGTTTCGAGGACGCCGACATCGACTTCGACCCGCGGGCCCGCAGTTTCACCGCGCGGCTGCTCGTCCCCGGGCACGCCCTGGGCGACGGCCGCCGGGTCGAGGGTTTCCAGGGGCGCTGGCTCGCCGGCGCCGAGCTTGTGATCACCACGATCGCGCTCAGCGTGCCCGGTGCCGCCTAGGGGCCCGCAAGGGGACGACCACCCCGAACGCCCCGGTGACCCGCAGACCTGCGAATAGGGGCGGTCACGGGGTATCGCCGCCGCGCTGTGACGCAAATCATCGAATGAACGACACGCGAGGAGGGTGACCCGATGAAAGGCATCAATGAGGACGCCGCTCGAAGCAATCCCATCGACGTCGTGCTCGTCGGCGGGCCCGACGATCTCCCGGAGACGGCCAGGCGTTTGCGCGCCCCGACCGCCGGAGGAACCATCAAGATCCCGCACCGGGGCGGATACGAGCATTTCGAACACGACCGCCGCACCAGTCGGCCGGAAGACCAGGAACCTGCGGTCTTCCGCTGGACGATGCGCACGCGAATCGCCGAATAGGCAGGGGCGCGGCCGGACGAATAGGGGCTGACACGCAGATCATCCGTCGCCTACGTTGAGAAGGCGCTCACCCGCGATCGTGAGCGCTCCACGCCCCGGTAGCCCAAAGGTAGTCAGGCAGCGGACTTAAAATCCGTACAGTGTGGGTTCGACTCCCACCCGGGGTACTCGAAGACCGATCGGCTAGCTGCACTTCTCGAGGATCCTCAACCACTCCGGATCCATCACCTCGGCGCCGTTGTCCTGAAGCGCGTCCTGCAGCTCGAAGCGCGTCACGTTGAGCTTCCGGTAGATCCTCGTCAGATGCTGCTCCACCGTGCTGATGGTGATGAACAACTTCTCGGAGATCTCCCTGTTCGTGTACCCGGCGGCGGCGAGGGCGGCCACCCGGCGTTCGGCGTCGCTCAGCCCCGGGTTGGTGTCGGCCTGGGCTGCGGCGCCCTCCGGTCCCCCCAAGCCGGCATCGAATCCGCTGCTCTGATCCGGCGCCTTGGCGCCGCACTGGCGAGCCAGCGCCAAGGCCTTGCGCGCGTGCTTGCGCGCACGCTTGGGTTCGCCCAGCAGCAGGCAGGCACGGCCCAGGTCGGCCAATGAGTAGGCCAGTTCGAGCTTGCCCCCGCAGCCCTGAAGCAGCCCCACCGCCTCCTCCAGCACCGCGATGCGCGCGGCCACGTCGAGGGTGGCAGCCTGGGCACGCAACGCCATTCCCCGCGTCCGCAGGTGCTCGGACTCGGTCAGGCGGAGCTGCTCGTCGCCGAGCAGCCTGGCCTCCGGAAGGTCTCCCAGCTGCAGATAGGCCTCGACCGCCCCGCCGCGCCACGTTTCCACGACCGGCAGGTCGATGCCCCAGTCGCTCATCAGCCGGCCGCAGGCCAGAAAGTCGCTCAGCGCGGCATGGGGGTGATTCGTGGCCAGATGATAGCGGCCACGCGCACAGAGGTAGTGCAGCCCCATCCGGGTCTGGAACATCGCCTCGGGCACCGGGACGTCGAGATAGGTCAACGCCCCCTCGAGATCACCCTTGCCGGTCAGTGCGAGAACCACCGACGCCAGCGGCAGCCCCACCATGACGCCCCAGCTTCGCGGGGAGATCAGGCTGAGCGCGGCTTTCGCCTCCTCCTCCGCCGCCTGCAGCTCGCCCTGCCGGACATGGATCATCGCCCGTTCGGCCGCGAACAGGGCATGCCAGGTCGGGCTTCGCCGCACGGCCGCCTCGGCGAGCAGCGCGTCGCACCAGCCTGCGGCCTCACGGAGCCGGTCGTTGTAGGTGAAGGCGGCGAGCGCGGCGGTCAGGGGGGCGAGCATGCGCTCGCTGAGCCGGGACCGCTGCAGCATTCCCTCGGCCGCCGCCAGCACTCCGGGCCGTTTTCCGTGCACCAGCTCGGCCGCGATCACATCGGCCCCCTGCAGTTCGGGATTCATCAGGACCGGAATGGGATCGTGCCGCGGCGGGCTCACCGGCCGGCGGTGCTTGAAAAGGGCCGGATACAGATAGGCGCCCCAGAGTCCGGGCCCGTCGAGATCCACGGTGCTCGCCTTCTCGCACTCCGCCGCCGCCCCATGGTCCGAAGCCAGCAGGTCCAGGATCGCCAGGGCCTCGCGCACACGCCCATGCCACAGCAGGTAGCTGGCGGGTATGAAGTTGTCGGAGCCCTCGGTGGGCTCGGCGTCGCCGGCGGTGCAGAACTCGTGCAGCCGCCGCAGGACGGCGGCGGGATCGAGCCGCCACTCGGCGTCGACGAGCATGGACACCACCGCCGCGCGCTGCCGTTCGTCGCACACCTGGCAGGCCGCCCGCAGGTAGCGGATGCAGGTGGTCACATCGTCGTCGGCGAGGGCGTGTTCCGCGGCCTCTTGGAGGATCGGCACGACCCACGGTGCTCCGAGCCGGCCCGCCGCGACGATGTGCGCCGCCACCTCCACCGCCGGGAAGCCCTCGTTGTGCAGCAGGTCGGCGATCCTCGCGTGGGTGGCCTGGCGCGTGTTGGAGGGCGTGCCCTCCAACACGGCGGCCTGGAACGCTTCGTGCCGGAACCGCCCGTTCACCAGCACCCTCGCCGTGGTCAGCATATGGACGACCTGGCTGCAGGCATCGACGTCTATGTCAAGGACGCCGGCGAGCAGCAGAGGCGACACCGGCTTGTTCAGTACCGCAATGGCACGTGCCACTTCGACGACCGGGCTGTCGTGCCGGTAGAGGAAAGCGAGCACGGAACGGCTGAACGCCTCGCCCGCCATCCCGCCGGACCACCGGAACGAGCCGTCGCGGCAGTCGTCCAGGAAGGCCTGCGCCAACATCGGGTAGCCCGCGCTCGCCTCGTACAGTTCGGTGACCAGGTCGTGCGGCGGGCGGTCGTCCAGATGTGCGGCCGCCATCTCGGCGACGCCCGCCCGGGACAGCGGCTCCAGCCGTATCCGCCGAAAGAGCGGCTCCCGGAGGAACTCGCTGCGCATCAGAGCGCTCGCCCCCTTCGAATGGGAGCACTCGCCGAAGATGACGTGCAGGCACGCGCCCCGCAGCCGGCGCACCAGGTACAGCAGGCACTGCAGGGACGACACATCGGCGTGGTGCGCGTCATCGACGCTGAGCACGACGGGCCGCTCCTCCAGCAGGTCACGCAGGATGTCCAGCATCCCGCGCAGGACGTGGGTGGGGACCTGGACGGCGTCCTCGCCGGGCACCGGTTCCCGCGCCCACGTGTTCAGGCCGCCGGCGTCCAGCCATTGCATCGCCCGCTCCGCGCTCTCACGCGGAAGCCCGGGACTTCGGAAGAGTTGTTCCAGCACCCCCAGCGGCAGGTCGCGTTCGCTCCGGGAGGCGACCGCGCTCAGCGTCAGGCCCCCGGACTCGGCCGCCCACTCGCCGACGGTGCGCAGGAGAGCCGTCTTACCGGTGGCTATTCCCCCGCTAATCACCACTACCGAGCCCCCTGAGAAGCTCGTGAACAGGCCTTTCAGGGTGGCTAGTTCATCCTCCCTGCCGACCCACATCATGAGCAACTCCTAAGCAGAACGCTCCATTTCTACGACCTACCGGAACCCTGACGCGTCAGCACCATTGATTCGGAGCACCCCCGACCTGTTCGCTTCACAAATGCCACCATCCTTACATCCGCCCCATTGTTTGACAACACCGACCAAACGTCACGACTGGTGACCGTCCGTGATATCAACGCTCACGCTGCGCCGGATTTACAAAAATCACACACCTGGACATTACTTGAAATGCGCCTCTTTGACGCACGCAGCACACTCCGTGCACGCCGAACGAATCGAGCGAGTTCACCGCAACCCGGCAAGGCGATGGCCGATCGGCGGCAGCGCACGATTACCCTTAAACCACAGGGCCACGATAACCCAGACCCAAGGCAAGGCAATCATAACCCTGCAGTTATTGACACGTTGATAACCTTCCAACTCCATCAGAGCAGGGAAGATATCGGTTTTATTTTACCTAGAATTGACCCCTTTGCATTGACTGCGGTGACGCCTTCGGTGTTCGTCGTGCCCGGTGGTTCTAGGAGGCGATGCGCAGGTCGAGCCGTTCGTCGGCGGAAAGGATGGCCCGTTGCATATCCCGCAGCGCCTGGCACGGTTCCAGGCCGAGCTCCTCCCTGAGCGTCCTGCGCGCCGACTGGTAGACCCGCAGCGCGTCGGCCTTCCGGTCGGAGCGGTACAGCGCCAGCATGAGCTGGCGGTAATAGGCCTCCCGCAGCGGATTCTCGGCGATGAGCGAGTACAGCCAGCCGATGAGCTCCCGGTGCCGGCCCAACCTGAGGTAGGCGTCGCCCAGCATCTCCAGGCACTCCAGGCGCAGCTCGGTCATCCATCGGACGAAGCCCCCGACGATGGGGCCTGTGCGCACTTCGCCGAGCGCCTGGCCGCGCCACAGGCCGAGCGCTCGCTCCAGGCAGTCCGCGGCCTCCTCATGCCGGCGTTCCCTGATGCAGGCCCGCCCTCGGTCGGCCAGCCGCTGGAAGATGTGAAAGTCGATATCGTCGGTGCCCTTCCGGAGCAGATAGCCGGGCGGCTTGGTCAGCACCGGACTCTCCTCACGGTCGGGTCGGGTGAGGAACTTCCGAACCTGGGATATGTAGACGTGAAGTCCGGCCATGGCACGGCGCGGGGGCGCATCGTCCCAAACCTCGATGATCAGTTGGTCGAGCGTCACCACCTGGTCCGACCTGATCACCATGGCGGTCAGTACGGTCTCGACCTTCCGTGCGCTGATGGAACTGGAACCGCCCTCGTCGATCACGCGGAGCGGCCCCAAGACTTCGTACCTCAAGATCCCTCCCCTCACCCGGATTACGCCGGCCCGGCGACGCCGATGCCGTCGCGGGCGATCCACCAAACCGCCCGCGGGGCCATCAAAGCCACCCGTCGATGATGAGGTGATCCGTCCTCGCGCGGGTACCCGTACCGCGCCCCTACCGGGTGACCGCGCGAAGGTCGCGCCTCAACTCCCCAATATCGACAAAGACCCCTATTGGGACATTTGGGGCATAATGCGGGTTCATCGCGGACGGCGGATCCACTAAGATGAGGCGCCCGCACTCCTCTTCACGCGGTGATCACCCGTCACTTCCACTTCTCACCAAGAGTTGATCTTGACGGGCGGGGCCGTCCGCCCAAGACCCTTCATGCATTCGACCAGCGGAGATGTCGAGCGGATCCAGGCGCCACAGCACCGTCCTGATCACCGTCGGGCCTTTCCTGACGGTCAGGCCGTCCTTGCCGCCCAGCGTTTCGCCGCCAGGGCCACCCCGTGGCGGCCCGACGAGCCCCATGGTCTCCTTGCACGCCATGCGACAAGGCGTCGACCAACCACTCCGCGGCACGAAGCTGGCCCGTATCGGCGCGCGCGCCGAGCGCCTCGGCCACTCGCGCGGCACTCGTCGGGCCGTCGGCTCCACCAACCACGCGCCGCCGGAAACCGGCGGGCCGGTTCCGTCGCAACGGTCGTCGCCGGCTGCGTCTTGTCCGCCCCCGGCCCGGACCGACCAGGGCGACCATCCGCCCATCCCAGAGAGCCGGCGTCCGATCTAGGCGCGCCCGGCCTCCCACCCGACGCAGCCGATAGGCGGGGCGCGCAGGTTCCCGAGCGGCCGCTCCGGCCGAACCGATACCAGCACGGCGAGGTGGGCTTCCACGTCCCGAAACCACTCCTACGCCGCCGGTTTCTCGGCGGGCGTCCGGCACGGTGCAGGGCCCGGACGAGCACCAGCGTCCCCCTCCACAGCTCCAGCGCCTCGAAGGAATGCGGACGCTTGTACGGCGTCGCCTCCCCGCAATGCCGGGCGCCCTCGCGCGCCCCTCTCTTTGTGCGGGATGTCGCCGTGTCGCATGGTGCGGTCGCCTCAACCGGACGGGCGGCCCCCCGGCTGCGGGGCTTCGGCTTGCGCGGCAGCGTTGCGGATACCACGGGGGCGTCCGGACCGGACCCATTGCCAATACAGAACCGCGGCGATGACCAGTGACGCGCCGATGGAGACGATCGGGTCACCACGGGTCAGGTTGACCAGAAGGGTGAAGGCGACGGCCAGCGCACCGACTACGTTGACGACCAGGAGCGCCCACCGCCGGTCGCGGAGCGAGAAGCGCGTCATGGCGGTCAGGCCCGCGATGAAGCTGACGAACACCGACGCGGCATAGAAGAGGACGAGTCTTTGGTCGCGGCCGCCTGCGGCGACGGTCGCCGCGGCGGAGATCAGCAGGAACACCACGACACCCCAGTACGGTGTGTGGTGGATGTTGGTGCGTCCTACCCAAGCCGGCAGGATCCCGCTGCCGGTGCCGTCTTCCCGGCCGGGGGTGCGGGCCAGCGCCTTGAGCAGTCCGGGTCCGGCCTGGAACGACGAACTGGCGGCTGACAGCAGCAACAGGGCTGTAAGCGCCTGGAACGCCGCGAAGATCGGGCCGGGGGCGGCAACGCGGGCGAGCTCGGCGATCTGCGTCGTGTCCGAATGGGGAATGCCGACTCTCAGCCGTACTGCTTGTGCCGTCAGTCCCAGCGTCAGGGTTCCGACGATGGCCAGGGTGAGCCACAGCGTGGTGCGGCCGAAGCGGCGGCGGCCTCGGTCGTCCAGTTGGCCCAGTTGCGCGATCGCCGAGGAGGGCGCCTCGATTCCGGTGGCCAGCGCCATCGCGACGGGGAAGGCCAAGGCGACCGCGAGCACCGGCGGGTGCGCGGCATGGGTGGTGATGGTCCCCGTCGGGTGAGGAGTGGCGGACATCCCCCTCACCAGAACCGCGGCCGCCACGACGATGAACACCAGCGTCATCACCGCGAAGACGGTCCGGCCCAGATGCCCGAACCAGGTGCCGCCCGCCACCACGACGACCAGCAGCACCGCGATCAGGATCCTCCACGGCGCCAGCGCGGGAGCAACGGCGATCACGGCGGAGGCGCCGGCGGCGGAGCTGATGGCGATGGTCAGGACGAAGTCGACGATCAACGCGCCGATCGGGACGAACGCGGCTCCCTCTCCGAAGGCCTCCCCGGTCGCGGCGGCCGCGCCACCGCCTTGGGGGTATCGCGCCACCAGCTGGTGGTAGTTGATGATGACCAGTACCACGATCGCCACTACCAGGCTCATCGTGGCGAGCAGCAGACCGAGATCACCATGCAGAGCCCGCAGTGCGGCCTCGATCGCATAGGCCACCGACGACACCGGATCGGCCATCACCGCGAACGCGAACGCGAACAACAGCACGGGCCGCGCATGCATCACCCTGGCGGCGGCCGGCGGTCGTACCGGCTTCCCGCAGCGTCGGCTCTGCTCCGCTCTCATGGTGTGCGCCTTCCGCTGGACGGACCGGTCCTGACCGCCGACCAGACTTCCCGGCACACCAACGTGAACGGTACCCGCCTGGCCCGGCTCAATCCGGCCGTGGCCCGCCGTGCCTCCAGGACGGTCATGGTCTGCAAGAGCCGCCCGCCATGGTGGCGCGCCGGCCTGAATAGGCTGGTCTCCCGGACTACGTTCCGTTGCTCCTGCAGGCAGCGGAACGGCTCGGGTCCCTGCCGGACACCATGCACCAATTGGACCTAAGCGTCATGCACTTTCGGGGAGTGCTCGACGAGGCCCGGTCACTTGGCTCGGTAGTGGACCGCCTGAGCGAACAGACCACCGCGTTTACTGGCGTCACGGAGCCGGTGACAGAGGTGGTGCGCGAAGCGAAAAGCGTGGGGGTTCCGAACGTTACTGTCCGCGTCTCGGACTGGTACTGGAAAGCGTTGCTCATCGCCTGCTCGGGGTGGGTCGTAGCGATCTTGCTCGTCGTCTACCTCGCTCACCATAAGGCGTGACCGCGTTCGGCCGAGCAGCCGGCGGCGTCCTTGGCTACCTGCTCGGTCTGGGGGTACACCCGGGAGACCGGCGTAAGCATCTCCGCGGCGACGTGGGCGATCGGACGATCCTGACAGCGCTGGACGAGCCTGCGACGGCCCGCCACAGACAGCGGCGCGTTGCGGTGGGCCACAGACGGGCCTTTCTTGCCGGCGGACGAGGTACTTGGTCGTTTCTCATCCTGCCGCCGAGGAAGGCCCGTTCCTCATTCCGCCACGCTCACCCCGGCGTCACCAACCTCACGGCCCGCAACAACTAGTCAAGTACTGATGCCCCAGATGGAGCGGCACGCGCGCGCCTCGGCGCAGTGCGCTTGCGGAGCGCTGGACGTAGCGGGTGAGCAGAAGGTTGTCAGCAGGTCCGAGCCTGCTTGCAGTTCCCGCCGCGCGATACCGTTGACCAGCACATCTTCAGCACGGGCGTGTGCTGCCCTTAGGTTGCCTCTGCTTCGGCCTTCCCGGTGAGCAGTTCGCGGAGGACGTAGGGGGTGATGCCGCCGTTTCGGTAGTAGTCGACTTCCCGTGGGGTGTCCAAGCGGATCCTGGCCTGGAACACCGTGCCGTTGGCAGTGACCGTGGCGGTCAGTGGGACGACGTCGTTGTCGAGTGCGGTCAGGCCCGTGATGGTGTAGGTCTCGTGGCCGGTGAGGCCGAGGGTGTCGGCGTCTTGGCCGTCGAGGAACTGCAGCGGCAGGATGCCCATGCCGACGAGGTTGGAGCGGTGGATGCGCTCGAAGTCGCAGGCGAGGACGGCGCGGACGCCCAGGAGGGTGGGTCCCTTGGCGGCCCAGTCGCGGGAGGATCCGGCGCCGTAGTTGCGGCCCGCGATGACGATGACCGGTGTGCTGACCCGCCGGTAGGTCTCGGCTGCTTCGTAGATGGTGGTCGTGGTGCCGTCGCAGTTCGTGTAGCCGCCTTCGACGTCGGGGGTGAGGTGGTTGCGCAGGCGGACGTTGGCGAAGGCGCCGCGCATCATCACCTCGTGGTTGCCGCGCCGGGAGGCGTAGGTGTTGAGCTGGTCGGCGGGGACTCCGAGGCGGGTGAGGTGCTCGCCGGCCGGAGTGCGGGCGGGTATGGCTCCTGCGGGCGAGATGTGGTCGGTGGTGACGGAGTCGCCGAGTTTCACCAGGACGCGGGCGCCTTCGATGTCCTGGACGGGGCGCGGCCGGCGGGTGAAGTCGTCGAGGTGGGTGGGCTTTCTCAGGTAGGTCGAGGCCGGGTTCCAGGGGAAGAGCCGCGATTGCGGGGCGGACAGGTCGCGCCATCGGGCGTCCCCGTCGAACACGGATTCGTAGGCGGTGGTGAACATTTCGGGTCGCAGTGAGGTGGCGACGATGTCGGCGACCTCGTGTTCGTCGGGCCAGATGTCGGCCAGGAGGACCGGGCGGCCGTCCTGGTCGTGCCCGAGGGGTTCGCGGGTCAGGTCGATGTCCATCGTGCCGGCGATGGCGTAGGCGACGACGAGTGGCGGGGAGGCGAGGTAGTTCATCCGGACTTCTGGCTGGATGCGGCCTTCGAAGTTGCGGTTGCCCGACAGGACCGCCGCGACGCTGAGGCCGTGGTCGCGGACGGCCTCCGAGACTTCGGGGATCAGTGGTCCGGACGCGCCGATGCACGTCATGCAGCCGAACCCGGCGAGGTGGAAGCCGAGCGCCTCCAGGTGCGGGGTGAGGCCCGCGTCGGCGTAGTAGTCCATCACGACACGGGAGCCGGGCGACAGGGTGGTCTTGACCCAGGGGGCACGCGTCAATCCCCGCTCGGCGGCGTTGCGCGCCAGGAGGCCGGCGGCGACCATCACGGCGGGGTTGGACGTGTTGGTGCACGAGGTGATCGCGGCGATGGCCACCGCGCCGTGCCCGATCCGGTGCTCGGTGCCGTCGAGGTGCACGCTTGCCTGCGCGGACGGGTCGGTGCCCGCTGCGAGGGTCTGCGGGAGGGTCTGCTGGAACGTGCTGCGCGCCCTGGTCAGTGGCGTGCGGTCCTGGGGGCGGCGGGGTCCGGCGAGGGAGGGGACGACCGTGGTCAGGTCGAGGCGGAGGTCGCTGGAGAACCACAGCCCGCGGTCTCGCCGCCAGAGTCCCTGCATCTTGGCGTAAGCCTCGACGAGCGCGACGTGGTCGTCGGGCCGTCCGGTGAAGCGCAGGTACCGCAGCGTTTCGTCGTCGATGGGGAAGAAGCCCGCGGTGGAGCCGAACTCGGGGCTCATGTTGGCGATGGTGGCGCGGTCCTCGACGGTGAGGGCGTCGAGGCCGGGGCCGTGGAACTCGACGATCTTCCCGACGACTCCGTGGGCTCTGAGGAGTTCGGTGAGCGTGAGCACGAGGTCGGTGGTGGTGACCGCGGCGGGCAGGACTCCGTCCAGGCGGACGCCGACGACTTCGGGGAGCGGGAAAGAGAGGGACTGGCCGAGCATCGCGGCCTCGGCTTCGATGCCGCCGATGCCCCAGCCTAGAACGCCGAGGCCGTTGACCATCGTCGTGTGGGAGTCGGTGCCCAGGCACACGTCGGGGAAGACCCATCCGTCGCGGACGGTGACGACCTGCGCGAGGCGCTCCAAATTGATCTGGTGCATGATGCCGGTACCGGGCGGCACCACGGTGAAGTGCCTGAACGCCTTCTGTCCCCATCGCAGGAATTCGTACCGTTCGCTGTTGCGGAGGTATTCGAGCTCGACGTTGTGAAGGCGGGCTTTCGTGTGACCGAATTCGTCGGCGATGACGGAGTGGTCGATGACGAGTTCGGCGGGGACCAGCGGATTGACGAGGCCGGGGTCGCCGCCGAGGGCGGCGACGGCGTCGCGCATGGCGGCGAGGTCCGCCACGGCGGGAACTCCGTTGGTGTCGTGCAGGAACACCCTGGACGGCCGCAGCTCCACCACCGTGCCGGAGTCCCGTTCGCCGTCCCAGGTGCGGAGTGCCTCGATCTGCGCGGCGGAATGTCCACTGCCGTCCTGGTGGCGCAGCAGGTTCTCCAGGACGACGCGCAGGCTGAGGGGAAGGTGGGCGGGCGCGATCGTGTCGAGCCGGTGGACGTTCCACCTCTTCCCGCCGACGTCCAGCCGGTCGCGGGTGCCGAAGTCGTCGTGTTCGGAGGCGACCGTGCCGGTCAGCGTTCCGCTCATCGCGCTGGTTCCTCCTTCGGGCCGGGGAGCAGGGCTTCTTCGGGCATGTCGGCGGGGAAGACCGGGACGCCGTGGAAATTGGTGTGTTCTCCTGGCACGACGAATTCCGCCGCCCCTCGCCGCCATGGTTCGTAGTGCGGCGCCGAGCGGTGCTCGGTGTGGAACGCCTCGGCGTCCCGGTAGATCTCGTACAGCCAGAAGGTGTCCGGGTCTTCGGTGTCGCGGAGCACATCGAAACGGAGGCATCCCGGTTCGGCCCGGGTCTCCGCGGCGTTGACCTGGATCGCCTGCAGGAATCGGTCGGTCTTCTCGGGCCGGATCCGGAGGCGGACGATCACGACGTACACGGCTGCTCCGGTCCGGGAAGGAGGAATTCCGCGTCCGCGCCGAGGCCGCATTCGTCGGCGATCCGGTGCAGGTCGGCGCGCGTTCGGCGGGGCAGCGGTATGCCCTCGTGGCTGCGGACGGCGGCGGCGCGGTCCTCGATCTCGCCGGGATAGAAGATCTCCTCGGCGCCCTCGGCGAGCGGGACGCGCTTGGTCCGGTCGATGAGGTCGGTGATGCGTGCGTCGTATTCGCCGCGTTCCAGCAGCGCGTCGATGCGCACCGCGATGACGAGGTGGCCGCAGCCGCTGCGCCGGTCGGGGACGTAGGGGCCGGCGACGTCGGTTCCGTAGGAGCTGCCGGTGAGGACGCCGGACAGGACGTCCATCATGAAGGAGATGCCGTAGCCCTTGTGCCCGGACATGGGCAGGACGATCCCGTCGATGGCGGTCTCGGGGTCGGTGGTGGGGGCGCCGTCGGCGCTGATGGCCCACCCCTCGGGGATGGGTTCGCCGCGTTCGAGGGCGGCGTAGATCTTGCCGCGGGCGACGGTGGTGTTGGCGATGTCCAGAACGACCGGGCCGCGCCCGGCGCCAGGGACGGCGATGGACCAGGGGTTGGCGCCGACGGTCTTCTCGCGTCCGCCCCAGGGGGCCATGGCGGGGCTGCCGTTGGTGGTGAGGATGCCCAGGCAGCCCTGTTCGGCCATCCGGCGGGTGAAGTAGGCGGCGGTCCCGAAGTGGTTGCTGTTGCGGACCGCCACGACACCGGTTCCGTGTTCGGCGGCGCGGCGGACGGCGTGGTCGCAGGCGCGGGCGGTGACGATCTGGCCGACGCCGTCCCGGCCGTCCAGCACGGTGACCGCGCCGCCGTCCAGCACGGTGGCGATGTCGGTGACGGGCCGCATGACGCCGGATCGGATCCGGTCGACGTACCAGCCCAGCCTGAGTAGCCCGTGGGACGGGTGTCCCCACAGGTCGGCGGTGACGAGGCTGGCGGCGACCAGGCGGGCGTCGTCTTCGGGCACGTCCAGGCTGGTAAGGATGCGGGTGGCCAGCTCGGTGAGCGGGCCAGGCGGCAGCGGGCTCATCGGCCGCCGCCCGGCTGCAGGGCCGCCGCCTGGATCGGGGTTAGCGGCCGGGTGGGTTGGGAGTGGAGCAGGAGCCATAGCCTGGCGGTCTCCTCGATCTCTTCGGCGATGTCCGCGGCGGTCGCCAGGTCGGGGGCGGCGGCGATGGAGCCGTGGTTGGCTAGCAGGAAGGCGTGGTCGCACGCGGCGGCGGCCTCGGCGACGGGTTCGAGGGCCGTGTCGCCCGGGGCGTGGTAGGGCAGGACGGGCAGGCGGCCGACCCGCATCGCGTAGTAGGCGGTCAGGAGCGGCAGGGCGTCGGCCGGATCGATGTCCGCGTGGCACGACACCGCGACCGCGTGGGTGCTGTGGAGGTGCACGACGGCGCGGGCGCCCGGACGCGCCCGGTAGACGGCGGCGTGCAGGAACGCCTCCTTGGAGGGGCGGGGGCCGTCCAGGTGGCGGCCGTCGAGGGCGACGAGGGACAGTTCGTCGGAATCCAAATCGCCCAGCGACTTGCCGGTCGGGGTGACCAGGAAGCCGTCGTCGAGGCGGGCGCTGATGTTGCCGGTCCTGCCGTGGGTGAGGCGCCGTGCGTGGAACGAGGCGCCCAGCGCGGCGATCTGCCGGCGGATGTCACCGCTCACGGCGCGGCCTTGATCGCTCGGACGAGGAGGTCGTCGGCGCCGAAGTTCCCGGACTTCAGCAGGAGCGCCATCGCCGGTTCGGTCGTCGTCAGGCACCAGGGGACGCCCCGGTCCACCTCGGCCGCGACCACGACGGAGCGGACGCCGAGGACGTTGAGCACGGCGCCCGACGTCTCGCCGCCGGCCACCACGATGCGGCGAAAACCGAGGGCGGCGGCGTGCCGGGCGACATCCGCGAGAATCCGTTCCAGGGCCTCGCCGGTGCCGTCTCCCAGCGCGCGCCCGTCCCGTTCACCCGGAGGGGCCGAGGAGTACACCAGAGCGGATCCCTTTCCTGCCCTGACGTGCGCGTCGAGCCATTCCAGCGCGTTCTTGCGCAGCATGTGGGGGTCGGGTGTGGTCACCGGGTCGATCCGGTGGGACGGCAATGCGGCGGCGGCTCGGGCGACCTGCCGCAGCGTGGCGGCCGAGCAGCTTCCGCTGAGGACGAGCCCCGGCCCTTCGGGGAAGGGCGGCGTCTCCCCGGTACGGCCCACTCCCCCGTCGGCGGAGATCAGGTCGCCGATCGCGCGCGCCAGCCCGGCCGCGCCGGTGAGGACGGGCAGATCGTCGGCCGCCAGCGCGATCATGTCGAGGTCGTCGTCGTCCAGGGCGTCGACCACGACGTGCCGGATTCCCTGCCGGCGCAGGGCGCCCAACTCGCCTCGCACCGCGGCCGGCCCCTGCCGGATCACGGCGTGCGGCACCAGGCCGACCGGATGAGGAGTCTGCGGTGCCAGCAGCCGCGCCACATCGGATTCGGTCATCGGGGTGAGCGGGTGATGCCGCATCGGTGAATCCGACAGAAGCCGCGTGCCGACGAACAGATGCCCCTGGTAGACGGTGCGTCCGTGTTCGGGTGCGGCTGGGCAGATGACGGTGATGGCCGCGTCGGCTGCTTCCATGACGGCGTCCACGGTCGGGCCGATGTTGCCGCGGGCGGTGGAGTCGAAGGTCGAGCAGTACTTGATGTAGAAACGCGTGACGCCCTGGCCTGCGAGCCAGCGATGGACGGCGAGGTGCTGGGAGATCGCCTGCGCGCGCGGTGCGGTCCTGGTCTTGAGCGCGACGACGACGGCGTCGCAGTCGGGCAGGACGCTCTCGTCGTCGGGCGGGCCGAACAGCAGGGCCGTGGACAGCCCCGATCGCCGCAGCGCAGCGGCGACGTCGGTGCCACCGGTGTAGTCGTCGGCGATGCAGCCGAGGGCCGGTGCGGTCATGGACGTTCCCCGAGAAGGCGGGCCCGCAGGGCGCGTGCCGCGGCTTGCGGTGGGCTGAGCACCGCGGCGCCGAGCGCGTCCTGCAGGCCGGTGTCGGCGGTGGTGAGCGAGTACTGGGCGAGCAGGACGAGCGGGTCGTCCGCCATGTGCGGTTTCACCGCGGAGACCAGCGACACGAGCAGCGCGTCGTGGTCTCCGGCCGCTGCGGCGGCGGCCGCTCCCTGCGCGGTGACCCCCTCCAGGTCGACGTCGATCCCGCCCAGCGCGGCGGTGAGGCGGTGCATCGAGTCGGCGACCGCCGAGTCCAGCGACCCGACGACCAGCGCCCGTCGCGGCCCTTCCTCCACGACCCGCGTGAACATGGCCTCGTCCGAGCCGAGCACCGGGACCTCGTATATCTGGCGGGCGAGCGCGGCGACCGGTCCGTACATCGAGCACGACAGCAGGACCGCGTCGGCTCCCTCCTGGACGGCGTGGTCGATCAGGCGCAGCATCCTGAGGCGCAGCGGGCCGGTCATGCCGCCGGCCGCGTCGGCCTCGCCGACCAGGCGGTCGTCCAGCAGGTGCCATGCGGCCGCCTCCGGGAACTCGCGGGCGAGGCCGCGGGCCGCGGGGGCCATCGAGGCGGGGGTGGCGTTGATGATGGCGACGGTGGGGTTCACCGCGCGTCCTTTCTCTCGGCCGGTCACAGCCGCTTGATCGTGGCGGCGACGGCTTCGGCGAACTCGCCGGTGCCCGCCGTCCCGCCCATGTCGCGGGTCTTGGTCCCCGCCCGCACGGTGTCGGTGACGGCCTGGTCGATGAGCGCGGCGGCCTGGCACAGCGCGGGGTCGCCGTAGCGTCCGCCCAGCCAGTCCAGGAGCATCGCGTTGGACAGGATCATCGCGGTGGGGTTGGCGATGTCCCGGCCGGCGATGTCGGGGGCCGATCCGTGCGCGGCCTGGGACATGGCCCGGTCGTCGGAGGCGTTGATGGACGGGGCGATGCCGAGGGACCCGGCGATCTCCCCGGCCAGGTCGGACAGGATGTCGCCGAACATGTTCTCGGTCACGACGACGTCGAAGGCGTCGGCGCGGCGGACGAGGTGGACGGTCATCGCGTCGATGTGGAAGTCGTCGACCTCCACATCGGGGTAGTCCGCTGCGACCTCGCGGCACACGTCCCGAAACAGGCCGGTGGTCAGCTTCAGCACGTTCGCCTTGTGCACGATCGTGACCCGGCGGTTCCGGCGGCGGGCCAGCTCGAACGCCGACCGGGCGATGCGCTGCACGGCGTCGCGGGTGATGATCCCGAGGGCGATGGCCACGTCGGGCGTGGGCATGAACTCGCCACTGCCCTTGTAGGTGCTGCGGTCGGCGTAGAAGCCCTGCGTGTTCTCCCGCACGATCACCAGGTCGGTTCCCGGTACGACCGCGTCCTCGTCGTTGATGGCCTTGGCGGGACGGATGTTGGCGTACAGGCCGAAGTGCTTGCGGATGGTCCCGGACGGGTTGAGCTGGGAGCGGTGCGGTTCGGGGTAGGAGACGCTGTCGTGCGGGCCCAGCAGCCAGCCGTCCAACTCCGCCAGGGCCCGGAGCGTGGCGGCGGGGACGGCGGCGCCGTGCTCGTCGATCGCGGCGCGGCCGAGCGGCAGGTCGTGCCATTCGATGGCGGGGGCGCCGACGGCCGCGACGGCGGCATCGACGACGAGGACGGAAGCCGGGACGATCTCCGGCCCGATGCCGTCGCCCTCCAGGACGCCCAGGCGGTACTGCCGGGCGGCGGTGTTCTCGGTCATCAGGGTTCCTTGGCTGTTCAGGAGGCGAGAGTGGTGAGGTCCGCGACGTCGCCGGAGACCGGCTCGGTGGTCGGATAGGGCAGGCAGGCTTCGGGTTCGACGCTGAGGGCGACCTCGCCGCCGAGGCCGGGGCGGCCGGTCAGGACCTGGACGAGCTGGTTGCCGATCTGCAGTTCGTACTCGTGGCGGGAGCCGATGTAGGAGCTGTTCAGCACCCGGGCCTTCAGGACGTTCGCGCCGTCGGAGGGCGTGCGGGCTGAGGTGAGGAGCTTGAGCCGTTCGGGCCGGATCGCCACGCTCACCGCCTGGCCGGCTTCGACCTCCCCGGTACGGGTCCGGATGGTCTGGCCGTTGCAGTCCAGGACGATCTCGGCGCCGGCGCCGGAGGTCTTCTCGACCCGTCCCAGCAGGAAGTTGCAGCGGCCGACGAACGCGGCCACCCCGGCGGTGGCGGGCTCCTGGTAGATCTCGGTGGGCGTGCCGACCTGCACCATCTCGCCCTCCTGCATCACCGCGATCCGGTCGCTGAGCGCCAGCGCCTCCTCCTGGTCGTGGGTGACGTAGACGGTGGTGATGCCGAGCTCGGACTGCAGCCGCTTGAGCCACGTGCGGGCCTGCTCGCGCAGCTGGGCGTCCAGGTTCGACAGCGGCTCGTCCAGCAGCAGCACCGTGGGCGAGTACACGAGCGCGCGGGCCAGTGCGACGCGCTGTTGCTGTCCACCGGACATCTGGTGCGGGTAGCGGTCCTTGAGGTGCAGCAGACCGACCTTGTCCAGCGCATCGTCGATGAGCGACTGCTTCTGCTGCTTGTCGACCTTGCGGATCTTCAATGGCAGGGCCAGGTTCTGCGCGACCGTCATGTGCGGCCACAGCGCGTACGACTGGAAGACCATGCCGAGGTTGCGGCCCTCGGGGGGTACGAAGGTGTTCGCGGCGATGTCGACGAAGGTGCGGTCGCCGACGGCGATGCTGCCGGTGGTCGGCTTCTCCAGGCCCGCGATGCACGACAGGGTGGTCGACTTGCCGCACCCGCTCGGGCCGAGGAGGGTGAAGAACTCGCCGTCCTCGATCGTCAGGTCGATGCCGTGCAGGACGGTGGTGGCGGCGAACTTCTTGGACAGGTTCGCGATGGTGACCTCAGGCATCCTTGTGCCCTCTCGTGAGCAGCCCCGCGGCCCCGACGACGACCGCGGTGATGATGATTTGCAGGGTGGCCAGCGCCGCGACCGAGCCGGTGTTCCCCTGGACCCACAGCTCGAGCATCGTGGTGCCGATGACGTTGGTGTCGGCGGAGCCGAGGAACACCGCGGGGGTGTACTCCTTGAGCATCGTCACGAAGGTGAGGATCAGCGCGCCGGCGAAGGCGGGGCGCAGCAGCCGGGCGAGGACATGGGCGAAGGTGCGCAGCCAGTCGGCGCCCGAGACGCGTCCGGCGTTGTCGAGCTCCCGGCCGATCTGCATCAGCGAGGGCGACAGCGACCCGAACGCGCCGGGCATGGCCCGCAGGCCGAAGCCGATGATGATGGCCCACAGGGTGTTCTGGACCAGCCCGCCGATCCCGAACGGCGCGAAGGCCATCGCCCAGAACAGCCCGATGCCGACGATGATGCCGGGCATCGCCTGCGGCGCGAGCGCCAGGTACTCCACCGCGCGGGCGAACCGGAACGACGAGCGCCGCGCCACCATCACCGCCAGCACCGACAGCACGCTCACCAGCACCGCGCCGACGGCGGCGACGATCAGGCTGTTGCGGATGGACTGGACGTACACCGGGTAGCTGAAGATCCGGTCGTAGTTGTCGGCGGTGAGGGTCTTGAACGGCGACTGCAGCGGCGTGAAGACCTGCGTGAACGACCGGAACACCAGCCCGCCGATCGGGACGAGCGCGCCCAGCACCACGTACAGGGTGATCAGGGCGACGCTCACCCACTTCAGCCGGCCGAGGTCCAGCGGCCGCACCCGCGTCGCCTTGCCCCGCACCGACACGAACCGCTGCACGTTCCGCAGCATCTTGGCCTGCATCGCGACCAGACCGATCGTGACCAGCAGGATGAGCGTCGACGCGGCGCCGAGCACGCCGTAGTCCGGATGGATCGACTTCAGACCGTTGGTGTACAGGAAGGTGGAGAACACCTCGATGTGCACGGGCTCCCCGTACAGCAGCGGGACGCTGAGCGTCTCGATCGAGATGCTGACGACCAGGATCGTGCTGTAGACGATCGGGGGCCGCAGCATCGGCACGATCACCGACCGCAGGATCCGCAGCGGGCCCGCGCCGCAGACCTGGGCGGCCGCCTCCAGCGACGCGTCGCTCTGCCGCAGGGCGTTGGCGCAGAACGTGTAGGCGATCGGCGCCAGCCCCACCGCCTCCGTCAACGCCATGCCGGGGATGGAGTACAGGTTCCACGGGACGGTTCCGAGCATCTGCCGGACCTGCACGCTGACGAACCCGGCGGGCCCGTACATGATGATCCAGCCGAAGCCCAGGATCAGCGAGGAGATGAAGAACGGCCACTGCATCACCGCGGCGAACAAGCGGCCGCCCGGCAGCCGCGTGCGGACGACCACGACCGCCATCGGCACCGCGATCAGCAGCGACAGCATGCTGGTGAGGCCGGCGAACAGCACCGTGTTCAGCACCACGCGCCCGAAGCCGGCGTCGGTGAACAGCCGCCCGTAGTTGTCCAGGCTCAGCGTCCCGCCCGCCTCGTACAGCGGCCGGTCGAGCAGCGACTGGTAGAGCGTCGGCACGATCGGCGCCAGCACGAGCACGGCCAGCACCAGCAGGACGGCGTACTGCAGCCACAGTTCACGGGACAGGCCGAGCAGCCCGCGGTATCTCGGCGGGTCCGGGATCCTCCGCGGCGGAGGCGGATCCGCCGCCCGCGACGGTGTGGTCAGGGTGGTCATCGAGGTGTCCCTTCGTGGGGCGGGTCAGTGCCCGAGCAGGCCGTTCCACCGGGAGACGAAGGCGTTGACCTCCGCGCCCGGGACCTCGGCGTACCTGGCGAAGATCACGTTGCTCTCACCGACCTTGGACACCAGTTCCTGGTAGGTGTGCCGGTCCTTGCGCGTCTCCACGTCGCCGCGGTACGACGTCAGGCCGCCCTCGGCCACCGCGCGCTGGCCCTCCTGCGACATCAGGAAGTCGGCGAACAGCTTGGACGTCGCCGGATGCGGGGCCTTGGCCGCGATGCCGACGCCGCGCGGCAGCACCACGGTGCCGTCCTTGAGGAAGGTGATCTTGAGCAGGCCGCCGCTCTTGGCGGCCACCGGGTAGGCGGGGGCGGCGCTGATGAAGAAGCCGGCCACGTACTCGCCCGAGGTGATCTTCTCCAGCTGGGTGCCCGAGGAGGTCTCCGGCCGCGCCAGCGGCAGGATCTTCTGCAGCGCCGCCCAGGAGCCCGGCCGCGCACTCGTGAAGGCGTGCGAGACGGTGAAGCCGAACGAGCCCTTCACGTCGCGCGTGGTGATCTTGTCGCGGTACTTGCCCTGGTCCTTGGCCACCAGATCGGCGAGACCCTGCAGGGTGTCGGGCTGCTGGTCGATCAGCGTCTTGTTGTAGACGGCCGACAGCGGATCGACCGACATCGCGTACACATTCGGCAGCAGCTGCGCGAACTTCGGCAGCTTCGCCAGTTCAGGTGACTTGTAAGCCATCAGGGCGTTCGGCTTGGCCGCGAACTCGGCCCAGGCCTGCGCGGCGTTGGACACCAGCAGGTCCGCCGGCGAGCCGCTGGTCGCCTGCTCGCTGAGCACCCGCTGGAACACCTCGTCGCTGTCGAGGTTGTTCGCCGAGATCTTCTTCACCCACGGGTACTTCTTCTGGAAGTCGTGGAAGATCGGCGCCCAGTTCTCCTGGTCGGTGTTGGAGTAGATCGTCAGCGTCCCGCCCTCGCCCTTGGACGCGTTGATGACCTGGGCGTAGTCGGCCGGGTAGTACGAGGGGGCCGAGCCGGTCGCCACCACGTTGGCAGGAGGGGCGTCCCCGCCACCGCACGCCGACAGGGACAGGGCGGCCAGCCCCAGGCCGGCGGCCAGGGCGGCGAACGGTGGGCGTCCGCGACCTCGCAACCGGCCGATCAGACCAGACATGAGCTCCTCCTCGGTCCGTGGTGGCGCTCACTTTGGTTCGTTATAACCTATGACGTCAAGGGTCGGGCGGAGATTTTTCGCCTCCGCGGCAGGTTCTAGCAGGTCAGAATGACGCCTCGAGGCCGCCACCCACGGTGGCTTGGCACAGCGCCCACAAGTTCGGTGTAGGTTATAACGGTCATCGACGGATGGGGTGGGCATGGGCGAGCCGGCGGAACTGTTCGAGACGAAGGCCGAGTACGCGTACCGGAGGGTCCGCGAGTTGATCCTCGGCGGACGGCTGGAGCCGGGCGCCGCGATCGCCCAGGCGAGGCTCGCCAAGGAGATCGGCATCAGCACCACGCCGTTGCGCGAGGCGCTGCGCCGGCTCAAGAGCGACGGGCTGGTCGAACTCGACGCGCACCGCGACGCCCGCGTGACGCCGTTGACCGCCGAGGAGGCGCGGGACCTGCTGGAGATCCGCAGGTCACTGGATCCGCTTGCCGCGGCGCTGGCCGCCGAGCGGCGCACCAAGGACGACATCCGCGAGCTGCGCACCGCCATCGAGGGCCTGGAGCCGCTGCCCGGAAGCCCGTCGATCGACCAGCTGGTGGCCCACCGCCGCTTCCACCGCGCGATCTATCTGGCCTCCCACAACGACCTGCTCATCGAGACGCTCGACGGGCTCTGGGACAAGGCCGACCGGTACCGCATGCTGGCGCTGAAGGTCGACCGGGGGCAGGCGGCACGCGACGAGAAGGCGGCCGAGCACCAGCAGCTGCTCGACTGCCTCGTCGCCGGGGACGTCGAGGGCGCGGCCGCGGTGATGCGCGGCCACATCGACACCAGCCTCGGCGCGCAGGCCGCGTGGCGGCTGCGCAAGCCGTCCGACGAGACCCCCGGCGCCCCGGCCTGACGACCGGCCGATGGTCTCCCCGCCCACCCGCCTGACCTGGATCCTGCTCGCGCATTCGGTGGTCACCCAGCTGATCACCTTCGTGCTGCGGCCCACCATGTCCTACCGGGCGCTCGAACTCGGCGTGCCGTCGGCAGGCCTCGGCGCGCTGGCGGCCAGCTTCGCCTTCGCGCCGCTGCTTCTCGCGCTCCCCGCCGGAAACCTCGTCGACCGCGTCGGCGAGCGGCGGGTCATGGTGTTCGGGGCGCTGTGCATGACCGCCTCGAGCCTGGCGTTCGTAGCGCTGGGCGGGCACGTCGCCGGTCTGCTGTGCGGAAGCGTGCTGCTGGGCATCGGGCATCTCGGCTGCGTCGTCGGCCAGCAGGCCCTGGTCGCCAACGCCTCCAGCCGCGCCGCCTACGACACCGCCTTCGGCCGCTACACCTTCGCCGCCTCGCTCGGCCAGGCCGCCGGCCCCGCCCTGATCCTGCTGTTCGGCGGCGGCAGCAGGATCCCCCACACCGGATTGATCTTCGCGTCCTCCCTGGCGGGAGCGATCCTGCTGGTCGCCCTGTCCGCGGCGCTGCCCACCGTGACGCGGCCCAGCCACGCCCCCGCGGCCCGGCACGACGAAGGCGTCGCCGGCCTGCTGCGGCTGCCTGGGCTGCTGCGCGCCCTGACCACCAGCTGCATCGTCCTCTCCGCGGTCGACATCACCCTGGCCTACCTGCCGGCCCTGGGCACGGAACGCGACCTGACATCCGGAACGGTCGGGCTCCTGCTGACCGTCCGCGGCTCCGCGTCGATGATCTCCCGCTCCTTCCTCGGACGCCTCGCGGCCCGCACGGGACGACGGCGCCTCCTGGTCGGCAGCACTCTCGCCGCCGGAGCCGCCATCGCCCTGATGCCGGTCGACCTGCCGCTGTGGACGCTGATCGCGCTCCTGGTCCTCGCCGGGCTCGGGCTCGGCGTCGGTCAACCACTGACCATGTCCTGGCTCGCCGAGGCCGCGCCTCCCGGCCTGCGCGGCCGGGCCATGTCCCTCCGCCTGGCCGGCAACCGGACGGGACAGATCGTCCTGCCCAGCGCGGCGGGTCTCCTGGCAGCGGGCCTGGGCGCCGCCGGCGTGCTCTACGCCACCGGCCTCACGCTCGGCTGGGCCGCCTTCTCCGCCCGCAACCTTCCCATCGACTCCGCATCACCCTGACCCCACCGAGGAGCACCACAATGCACGCCCCCACCGCGGACCTCTATGACCAATACGGGGACGACCTGGCCTCTTGCACTCTCCAGTTCCGGCAATACGGCGCCCGAACCGCATTCCAAGGCGCCGTCACCACCGTCCGCTGCCACGAGGACAACGTCATTCTCAAAAGCGTGCTCGGCGAGCCCGGCACCGGACGCGTCCTGGTCGTCGACGGCGGCGGCTCCCTCGATGCCGCCCTGATGGGCGACATGATCGCCGCACTCGCCGCCGGAAACGGCTGGGCCGGCGTCATCATCAACGGCGCCGTACGTGACACCGCCGTCCTCGGCACGATCGACCTCGGCATCAAGGCGCTAGGAAGCAACCCCAGAAAGAGCACCAAGAACGGCGACGGTGAACGCGACGTTCCGGTCACCTTCGGCGGCGTCACCTTCCACCCCGGCGCCACGCTCTACAGCGACGACGACGGCACCCTGGTCACCCTGTCGTGACATCCGGAACTGGACGCGGTCCGGCTCACCAATGCCTTTGCGGGCGGCGATCACCAGTGAGCGTGGATCGCCAGAGGCGACGGGCCCGCGACGGCCTCCCAGGACACCGACGTGATCGCCGATCGCTGTCAGCGAGTGTGAATCATCACCGGCACTGGGCCGTACGGCGTCTAGGCCTCGGCGTCCTTCCCTGCGACAGATCGAAGCCCGCGGCACGGCCACGCCCTGCACGCCCCACCTGCACGGACGTAATTTTCGGCAGGCACAGGGCTGGGACGCAGCGGCGACTTACGGCTGGGTGCGCGAAGTTGTCTGTCACATCAGATGCCGTTCAATACGCAGTGCCGTGGGGTGCTCAGTTCTCTGCGTGAGAGGAGCCGGGTGACGCGGTGCCACACATTCCAAGCCTATTCGTAGCTCAACCCAATCCTTTGCGGCGAGAGCCGTCACCTGGCGGTGACAGGTAGGTGCGGGGCGTTTAGAGCGGTGGAGCCGGGCACCCCTTACGAGCAACAGGGGCCAGCGCGTCAGCGCGCGCCGAGCACTACCGAAATGGCTGAGAGGAAGGTGAACTGCGATGGATTCACCGCGATCACCAAGCACCCCTGGGGTGTCTGGTGCGTCCTCCGAAGCCGGCGGACCCGGTGCCCAGGAGGCCGGCGCGCAGAACATCGGTGAACTGGTCAGTCAGGCCACGCAGCAGATGTCCGAGCTGGTGCGGGGCGAGATGCGGTTGGCAGTGGCCGAAATGAAGGACAAGGGGCGCCACGCCGGCAAGGGGGCGGGCCTGTTCGGCGGAGCGGGCTTGGTGGCGCTGTACGGGGCAGGGGCCCTGGTCGCCGCGTGCATCGCCGGGCTGGCGGTGGTGATGCCGACCTGGGCCGCCGCGCTGATCGTCGCCGCGGTGCTGCTGGTAGCGGCGGGACTGTTGGCGATGCTCGGACGCAGGGAGACCGGCCAGGCCACGCCGATGGTGCCGGAGAAGGCCGCCGATGACATCAAGCAGGACCTTGCCACGATCAAGGAAAGGGCACATCGATGACCGACGACACCGCGTCGTCCGACACCCGCGGTAACGCCGCAGACGACCGCACCACCACCTCACGCGGTGGCGGTTCCGGCAAGGCGCGCAGTGGCCGCCAGGCGTCTGCCGCGACGGGGACCAAAGCTGCTGCCGCCGAGCCGAAGGACGGTCACGAAACCGGGCAGGACGAATCGCCGGAGGAACTGCAGGCCGGCGTCGAACGCACTCGGCAGGCCTTGGGCGACACCGTTGAGGCCTTGGCGGCCAAAGCCGACGTCCGGACCCGCGCCAAGCAGAAGGCCGAACAGGTCAAGCAGCGAGCTACCGAGACGGTGCAGCAGCGCTGGCACCAGGCGCGTGACGCCGCCGGCGATGTGAAGGTCGGCGCGGTGGCGCGGCAGGCGCAGGACCAAGCCAAGGACAAGACCGCTCGCGTCGCGACCAAGGCACGTGAGGCCTCCGCCTCACCGGACGCGCGCACGGCTGCGCGACGCGGCGCGATCGCGGGCGGAGCGCTGTTGGCCGTCGGGCTGGCGGTCGCTCTGGTCCGTCGCCGCCGCGCCAGGAACGTGCCTTCGCCCACCAAGTGGCAGCGGGTCGCACAGACCGCGCCGCAGATAGCGCAGCAGGCCACTACGCAAGTGCGAGACAAGGCCACCGAGCTGGGCACGGCGGCACAACGAAAGTTCCAGGACAGCGACCTTCCGGCACAGATCGCCGACCGCAGCCGCGAGACCGCGTCCCGGCTGGCCGAGCAGTCGCGCCGCGCCGCCGCCGCCCCGGAAACCCCGCCGCGCCTGCAGGGCGCCGCGGTCACGGCCGCAGTGCTGATGGCGGCCGGCTGGATCCGGCGGCGTCGCACCGCCCGCCAAAGCCGGTGAGCGATTCAGAAGGCGAGTGAGGAAGCCGTCGCGATGAAGCCGGAGTACAAGGCGTTGTCACTGCTGTTCAGCGTGCTCGGCGGGGCTGCTGGCCGGAGCGGTGTTCAAGCAGCTGCGGAAGCTGGCATCAGACCGGCCGGACGCCTCCGACGCCGACGATCCCGACCGCGGTTGGCGCGAAATCCTCATCCCCGCAGCGGTGCAAGGCGCCGTCTTCGCTGCGGTGAAGGCGGCCACCCAGAGGACCCGCGCGCAGGCGTTTCGCGAGGCAACCGGCCACTGGCCCGCCGGGCACTGACCCAGTCTCCGGTCCGGCCCCCGGCTCATCGCAGAGTCCGGGGCCGGACCGGGGCGTCAGTGTAATCGCGGTCGTGGTCGGTCCGGCCGTCCGAAAACCGACCAGAACAATCGAAGAAGGCGGACCGAGGCGCAGCATGACCCAGCACCGCCGCACGGGCGGCAAGCCGCACGACCCCCAGCACGACACCTCCGGCCGGGCGCGTGGAGACCGGCCCACATCGGACGCGTCGGCCAAGGCGCCGGACGCACCGAGCGATCTAGCACCGCGCTCGTGGTGGGGCGCGGTCAAGCGCACCGTCGGAGAGTTCGGCGACGACAACATCGGCGACTGGGCGGCCGCGCTCACCTACTACAGCGTCCTGTCGATCTTCCCTGCGATGCTGGTGATCGTGTCGCTGGTCGGGCTCGGCGGGAAATCGCTGACCCAGGACCTGATCACCAACCTCGGGGACATCGCCCCCGGCTCGGTCAAGCAGATCCTGGTGAACGCCCTGACCGAACTGCAGAAGGGACGCGGCGGCGCGAGCCTGGTCGCGGCGCTGAGCCTGGCGGCCGCCATCTGGTCGGCGTCCGGCTACGTCGGCGCGTTCATGCGCGCCTCCAACGCCGTCTACGACGTCCCCGAGGGCCGTCCGATCTGGAAGACACTGCCGCTGCGCATCTCGATCACGGTGGTGACGCTGGTGCTCTTGGCCGCCTCGGCGATCGCCGTCGTGGTCTCCGGTCCGCTGGCGCACCAGATCGGCGACATGATCGGCTTCGGTTCGGCCGCGGTGACCGCCTACAACATCGCCAAATGGCCGCTCATGCTGTTGGTCATCAACTTCCTGTTCGCGCTGCTGTACTGGGCGGCCCCCAACGCCAAGCAAGGCTTCCGGTGGGTGACCCCCGGCGGAATCCTCGCCCTGGTCCTCTGGATGGTCGCCTCCGCGGCCTTCGCGTTCTACGTGGCCAACTTCAGCTCCTACAACAAGACCTACGGCAGCCTCGCCGGTGTGATCATCTTCCTGGTCTGGGTTTGGATCACCAACATCGCGATCCTGCTCGGCGCGGAACTCAACGCCGAACTCGAACGCGGCCGCGCCATCGCCACCGGCGCGCCGGAGAACCAGGAGCCCTACGTCGAACCCCGCGACACCCGCAAATTCGACGAGGAAGATCTGCGCGCCAACGACCTCGACGACCATTAAGGCACGCCTTGCAGGAGCGGATCCCAAGGACGGCCGACTACCACGGCATGATGGCGCCACCAGCGTGACCTGCGGCCCCTCGGTCGGCCACGCCCGTGCCGTGGCCCACTCCGATGCCAGTGCCGGGAATGGCGCCGATGCGGGACGGGCAGTTCGACACCCGAGGGGCTTCATCGACAACAGGGGTCGCTCCAGCCATTGGATCGTCCGATGGGCTACTGGTGTCCCTGCCGCTTGGTGCCGGGGTATCGGTGCTGGGTCACCTCTGTGGGACAGGTGACACATGGCGGAAGGCTCGGATGCGTAGGAAGCGGTGCCGACGAGTGCCCTGTGCACGTTGAAGTGCACGGAGAACTTCATGGCCGCTGACCTGCAGTCTTGCGCATCCGACGAGTTTGTTGGCGAGACCGATGCGTAAGGGACGTTTTCTGGGGCAGCATCCGCCGCGATCATAGGCGTGCTCATGGGATGCGCGCGCTCGGCTTGGTGCGGAAAGGAGCGGTGATGGCCGGCAAGTTTCAGCTGAAGAAGGGCAGCACCGGTAAGTTCCATTTCAATCTGGTCGCCACCAACGGTCAGGTGATCGCCACCAGCGAGAGTTATGAGAGCAAGGCCTCGGCGTTGAAGGGCATCGAGTCGGTGCGCAAGAACGCTCCCGAGGCGGAACTGGACGACCAGACCGGTAGTTGATCCGCCGCATCCGACGCGAAACCCGGCATACCCCCAACCCACTGCGCGACGTCGTCCACAGCAGCGGCACGATGTGGCTCAGGTGGGAGCGCATGTCGATCACCCCCTGATGTGCTGGGTGACCGGTCACCCATCGGCGCGGCTGGATCAGTAGATGCCACGGCTGCCGCGTGCATCCAATCACCTGCACGTCGCCACCCGCCGGCTGCCCCGTGGTCACTCCAGGTCGAGGCCTTCGGACACGTCCGCCGTGCGCAGCCCCGCGTGGAGGCGTACGGCCCGGACGGCTCGGCGGAACCGGCCGCGTCCACGCCGCGGCCTTCACCGCCACCTCCGCCGGCAGGATCGGTGTGTGAGCAACGCGTGCTCGGCGTCGCTGTACGCGCTGGCTCTGGCCGACGACCTGCTCAGGTTGGGCCGCGCCGACACGGTCGTCGTCGCCGGCGTCGACACGATCACCGAGAGCATGTTCGCCTCGCTCGATACGGCGCAGCCGTCGATCGATGCGTTGAGGCCGTTCGATGCCCGCATAACTGCGTTCTCATGGGCGACGGGGTGGCGGCGGTCATCCTGCGGCGCGTCGACCGCGGTACCGTGGTCGTGACCGGCTCAGCATGGTCGCGCGGCGTCGGGATCAACTGCGACGCGCACCATGTGACCGCTCCGGATCCGAGCGGCGTCGCCGCGGCCATGCACGACGTGCACGAAAGAGCGGGGGTACCGCCCGAAGCGATCGATCTGGTGGTCGCGCCCGGGACGGGCGCCGCGCTCAACGACACCGCCGGGCCGACAGGTAATCGTGCGGCGGTCGATCGCCGCCTTTCAAAGGTTCTGACCTTTTCCAGTACGGGTCCGGGAATGGCGCTATTCCGTCCTTGCGGAGGATGGCTCGGGTCTCCCTGTGCCGAGCACGTTAATTCGTTGTTACATCCGCAATTCGCCTGGCGTCGTGTTCCCTTCCGGCCAGTAGGGTCCGGAGCGTGCTGATCAGCCCACATGAGCAGGAGCGCCTGCTGCTGCACGTCGCCGCGTCGGTCGCGCAGGGGCGCCGCGCTCGCGGCCTGCGGCTCAACCATCCGGAGGCGACCGCGGTCATCGCGGTCCACGTGCTGGAGGGCGCGAGGGACGGGCGGTCGGTCGCCGAGTTGATGGAGTCCGGCCGGACGGTGCTGACACGGGAGGACGTCATGGAAGGCATTCCCGAGATGCTCGATTCGGTGCAGGTCGAGGCGACGTTCCCCGACGGCACCAAGCTCGTCACCGTCCACCGGCCGATCCCGTGAGCGGGCGTCCCCTCGTTCCGGGCGAGGTCGTCCCGGGTGACGGGCCACCGGTCGCCCTCAATCCCGGCCGGCCGCGCACGGCCGTCACGGTCGTCAACACCGGCGACCGGCCCGTCCAGGTCGGGTCGCATTATCACTTCGCGGTGGCGAATCCGGCGCTGGAGTTCGATCGGTCCGCGGCATGGGGACGGCGGCTCGACGTCCCGGCGGGCACGTCGGTGCGGTTCGAGCCCGGTCTGACCCGGGAGGTCGCGCTGGTGCCGCTGGCCGGGAACCGGGTGGTGCCGGGTCTGCGGGCGGAGCAGGCCGGAGCGCTGGATGGCTGACCTGTCGCGGGCCCGGTACGCGCAACTGTACGGCCCCACGGCCGGAGACCGGATTCGGCTGGCCGACACCGACCTGTTCATCGAGGTGACCGAGGACCGGAGCCGCGGCGCCGGAGCCGGCGACGAGGTGGTCTTCGGGGGCGGCAAGGTGATCCGCGAGTCGATGGGGCAGGCGCGCACCACGCGCGCGGACGGCGCCCTCGACCTGGTCGTCACCGGGGCCGTGGTGCTCGACCACTGGGGCGTCGTCAAGGCCGACGTCGGGATCCGCGACGGCAGGATCGTCGCGCTCGGCAAGGCCGGCAACCCCGACACGATGGACGGCGTCCACCCGGGCCTGGTGATCGGGCCGTCCACCGAGGTGCTGGCGGGCAACGGCCGCATCCTGACCGCCGGGGCGGTCGACTCCCACGTCCACCTCATCTGCCCTCAGCTGCTGGAGGAGGCGCTCGGCGCCGGGGTCACGACCGTGATCGGCGGCGGGACCGGCCCGGCCGAGGGGACGAAGGCCACGACCGTGACCGGTGCCTGGTACCTGGCCCGGATGCTGGAGTCGCTCGACTCGTGGCCGGTGAACGTCGCGCTCCTCGGCAAGGGCAACACGGTCGGCGAGGAGGCGCTGTGGGAGCAGCTGCGCGCCGGAGCGTCCGGCTTCAAGCTGCATGAGGACTGGGGTTCGACCCCGGCGGCCATCGACGCCTGCCTGCGGGTCGCGGACGCGTCCGGGGTCCAGGTCGCTCTGCACTCCGACACCCTGAACGAGGCGGGGTACGTCGAGTCGACGCTCGGCGCCATCGCCGGCCGGTCGATCCACGCCTACCACACCGAGGGCGCGGGCGGCGGGCACGCGCCCGACATCATCACCATCGCCGCGCACCCCAACGTGCTGCCCTCCTCCACCAACCCGACCCGGCCGCACACCGTCAACACCCTCGACGAGCACCTCGACATGCTCATGGTGTGCCACCACCTCGACCCGTCGGTGCCCGAGGACCTGGCCTTCGCCGAGTCGCGCATCCGGCCGACCACCATGGCCGCCGAGGACGTCCTGCACGACCTCGGGGCGATCGCGATGATCGGGTCGGACTCGCAGGCCATGGGACGGATCGGCGAGACGGTGATCCGCACCTGGCAGACCGCGCATGTCATGAAGCTCCGCCGCGGCTCCCCGGGCGGGGGCGGAGGGGCGGAGCCGGCCGACAACCTGCGGGCCCGCCGCTACGTCGCCAAGTACACGATCAACCCGGCCATCGCGCACGGACTCGACGGCGAGGTCGGCTCGGTGGAGCCGGGCAAGCTCGCCGACCTGGTGCTGTGGCATCCCGCCTTCTTCGGCGTCCGCCCGCAGGCGGTCCTCAAGGGCGGGGTCATCGCCTGGGCGGCGATGGGCGACGCCAACGCGTCGATCCCCACGCCGCAGCCGGTGCTGCCCCGGCCGATGTTCGGTGCCGCGCCGCGCACCGCCGCCGCCACCTCGGTGCATTTCGTGGCCCCCGCCGCCATCGAAGCGGGCCTGGCCGGCCGGCTCGCGGTCGACCGCGCTCTGGTGCCGGTCAAGGACGTCCGGCTGGTGGGCAAGGCGGACATGGTGCTGAACGACGCGCTCCCCCGGATCGACGTCGACCCGGACACCTTCACGGTGTCGATCGACGGCGACGACGTCGAGCCCTCCCCCGCGACCGAGCTGCCGATGGCGCAGCGCTACTTCCTGTTCTGATGGCCCTGCCGGCATCGCTGCTGCTCCTCGCCGACTCGCGGCTCCCGGCGGGCGGCCACGCCCACTCCGGCGGGCTGGAACCGGCGGCGGAGGCCAGCGCGGTTACCGACCTCCCGACGCTCACGGCCTTCCTGCGCGGACGCCTCGCCACCACCGGGCTGGTCGCCGCCGCCCTTTCGGCCGCCGCCTGCGCCCACGCGGCCCGCGCCGTGGACGGAGCGGCGCGTGCGCGAGAAGAACCCGGTGGGGACGGCGGCCTCGGCGGGCACGAGGCATGGCCGGTGCTCGACGCCGAAGCCGACGCCAGGATGCCGTCGCCCGCCGGACGCCGGGCCTCCCGGGCCCAGGGCCGGTCGCTGCTGCGCGCCGTCCGCGGAATGTCGCCGCACCCGGTGCTGGACGTCCTCGCGGCCTTCTCCGCTCCGCACCACCCGCTCGTTCTCGGCGCCGCCGTCGCCGTCACCGGAGGCTCCCCCGCGGACGCCGCCTCGATCGGCGCGTACGGGGCGGTCACCGGTCCCGCGTCCGCGGCCGTGCGCCTGCTCGGACTCGACCCGCTGGCCGTGCACCGCGCGCTCGCGGACCTGGTTCCGCACGTGGACGCGGTCGCCGCCGAGGCCGCCGGACACGCGCGCGCTGATCCCCGGGAGCTTCCGGCCGCTTCGGCGCCCGCCCTCGACGTCTTCGCCGAACTGCACCTCCAGGCGAACCTGCGCCTGTTCGAATCCTGACCCCGCGGCACAGACGACCCCCCACGGCCACGACGAGCAGCACGGCGATCGTCCCGACCGGGACGCGCCGCCAGAGAGGACGCCACGATGGGCGCGAACCACGATCACGATCCCCACCCGGCGCCGCCGGCCCGCGGGCGGGCCCTGCGGCTGGGCGTCGGCGGTCCGGTCGGCAGCGGCAAGACCGCGCTGGTGGCGGCGCTGTGCCGGACGCTCCGCGACGACCTCCGCCTCGCCGTGGTGACCAACGACATCTACACGACCGAGGACGCCGACTTCCTGCGGCGCAACGCGGTGCTGTCGGACGACCGGATCGCCGCCGTCCGGACCGGATGCTGCCCGCACACGGCCATCCGCGACGACATCTCCGCCAACCTCGACGCCGTCGAGTCGCTGGAGCGGCGGCACGCGCCGCTCGACCTCGTCATCGTGGAGAGCGGCGGCGACAACCTCACCGCGACGTTCAGCCGGGGGCTCGTCGACCGGCAGATCTTCGTCCTCGACGTCTCCGGCGGCGACAAGGTCCCGCGCAAAGGGGGGCCCGGGGTGAGCGGCGCGGACCTGCTGGTCGTCAACAAGACCGACCTGGCCCCGCTCGTCGGCGCCGACCTGGGCGTGATGGACCGCGACGCGGCGCAGGTGCGCCGCGGAAAGCCGGTGATCTTCAGTTCGCTGCGCGAGCGGCCCGGTGCTCCGGAAGTGACCGGCTGGGTCCGGTCCGTGCTCGCCGAGACGCACGAGGCCCGGTCCGCGGCGGGCGCCGCGCGGCCGGCGGTCGCGCCCGGGGCTCCGTGACCCGGCACTACACGGCGCGCGCCGCCGTCCACGTCGGACTCGGCGCCGACGGCCGGACCCGGCTGGCGACGCTGCGCTCCGACGGCCCGTACGCGCCGCGCGCCGCCCCGGACGCCGTCTACCTGGTCGGGGCCGCCGCGGGACCCCTCGGAGGGGACGAACTGCACCTCGAGCTGGACGTCGCGGCGGGCGCCGCCCTGGCCGTCCGGTCCGTCGCGAGCGCGCTGCTGCTCCCCGGCGACGGCGAGTCCGGAGCGTACGTGCGGGCCGCGGTCGGACCGGGCGGGCACCTGGACCTCGCCTTCGAGCCGGCGGTCGCGACGGCGGGCTGCCACCACCGTTCGGTCACCGAGATCACGCTCGCGGACGGCGCCACCCTGCGGTGGCGCGAGGAGCTCGTCCTGGGCCGGCACGGCGAACACGCGGGCCGCTACACGGCCCGCGTCGACGTCACCCGCGGCGGCGACCCGGTCCTGCGGCATGAGCTGCGGCTGCCCGACCGCACGCTCCACACCAGCGGCGCGGTCCTGGGCGGCGCACGCTGCACCGGAAGCGTACTGCTCGTCGGTCCCGGACTGGCGAAGGAGCCCCATGCCGCCGAAGGCCTCGCGGTCATGCCGCTCGCGGGACCGGGGGTTCTGGTCACCGCGCTCGCGGCCGACTCCGCGGCGCTCCGCCGCCGGCTCGTCCACGGCGAGAGTCTCGCGAGCGGCTGAGAACACCGGGCCCCACCGGGCGGGCCCCGCCGGTGAGGTTCAGTTGACGCACCGGATACAGAGCAGAATTACCGAGGACACAGCTCGCGGCTTGCATTATCCCGAATCACACGGTGGGCGATCCGCCGACCGGTTTCGGGGCCTGTCCGCAAGGAGTGGTACGTGCTCAGGAAATCTCTGCCGGTATTGGCCTCCATGGCCGCCGCGACGCTGCTGTCCCTCGCCGCCTGCGGCGAGTCGGAATCCTCGGGCGGAACGGCGGCGGCGAGCGGGAACACCATCAAGGTCGGTGTCCTGCACTCGCTGAGCGGGACCATGGCCATCAGCGAGGTCACCGTCAAGAATTCCGAGCTGATGGCGATCGACGAGATCAACGCCGCCGGCGGAGTCCTCGGCAAGAGGCTCCAGCCGGTCGTCGAGGACGGCGCCTCCGACTGGCCCACCTTCGCCGAGAAGGCCCAGAAGCTCATCCGCAAGGACCGGGTCGCGACCGTCTTCGGCGGCTGGACGTCGGCCAGCCGCAAGGCGATGCTGCCCGTCTTCGAGCGCAACAAGGCACTGCTGTGGTATCCGGTGCAATACGAGGGCCTGGAAAGCTCGCCGTACATCTATTACACCGGCGCGACCACGAACCAGCAGATCGTCCCGGCCCTGGACTACCTGAAGGAGAAGGGCAAGAAGAAGATATTCCTCGTCGGCAGCGACTACGTCTTCCCGCGCACCGCGAACAAGGAGATCAAGGCCTACGCCAAGGCCAATGGCATGACCATTATCGGCGAAGAGTACACCCCGTTGGGGGCGACGGAGTACAGCACGCTCGTCAACAAGGTCATGCAGGCGAAGCCGGACGCGGTCTTCAATACCCTCAACGGCGACAGCAATGTCGCGTTCTTCAAACAGCTCAAGAGCGCCGGCGCGACGGCCTCCTCCCTTCCGGTGATGTCGGTGAGCATCGCCGAAGAGGAGGTCAAGGGCATCGGAGTGGACAACATCGCGGGCCAGCTCGTCGCCTGGAACTACTACATGACGACCCCGGGAAAGACCAACGAGGCGTTCGTGAAGGCCTTCAAGGCCAAGTACGGCGCGGACAAGGTGACCTCCGACCCGATGGAGGCGGGCTACAACGCCGTCAAGCTGTGGGCGGCGGCCGTCCAGAAGGCCGGGACGACCGAGGTCGAGGCGGTGAAGAAGGCCGCGGGCGGCATCTCCCTCGACCTGCCGGAAGGCAAGGTGACGATCGACGGCGCCAACCACCACATGTACAAGACCGCCCGCATCGGCGTGATCCAGCCCGACGGCACGATCAAGGAAGCGTGGGATTCGGGCAAGCCGATCGCACCGGACCCGTACCTCAAGAGCTACCCGTGGGCCGCAGGCCTGTCCTGACCCGTCCCGCCGCCGTCATCGGGCAGGCCCGGCCGGTCCGATGACGGCGCGGCCCCGACGAACCCGTCGACCAAGGGCACCGAGGAGTCGCATGGAAGCCCTGCTCAGCCAGTTGCCGATCGGCCTCAGCATCGCAGCCGTCCTGATGCTGGTGGCCCTCGGCCTGACCTTCACCTTCGGCCAGATGGGCGTGATCAACATGGCCCACGGCGAGTTCATGATGGCCGGCGCCTACACGGCGTACGTCCTTCAGGACTGGACCGGAAGGGAGGCGGTCCTTGCGGCGCTCCCTGTCGCCTTCGCCGTCGCCGGCGCGATGGGCCTGGTCCTGGAGCGGGCGGCCATCCGCCGCTTCTACGGCCGGCCGCTCGACACCCTGCTGCTCACCTGGGGGGTCAGCCTCGTCCTCCAGCAGATCGCGCGCGACATCTTCGGCGCGCCCAACGTCCAGGTGCGCGCCCCCGGCTGGCTGGACGGCGGCGTCCGGATGTTCGGGTCGCAGCTGCCCTACACGCGGCTGTTCATCATCGTCCTCGCCGCGGTCTCGGCGCTCGCGATCTGGGCGTACCAGAACGGGACGCGGCAGGGCCGGCGGATGCGGTCGGTGATGCAGAACCGCCGGCTCGCCGCGTGCAGCGGCATCGACACCGGACGGGTCGACCGGCTCACCTTCTTCATCGGGTCCGGCCTCGCCGGGATCGCGGGCGTCGCGCTGACGCTGATCGGCCCGATCGGCCCCAACCTCGGCACCTACTACATCGTCGACGCCTTCCTGGTCGTGGTCGCCGGCGGCCTCGGCCGGCTCCGCGGCGCGGTCATCGCCGCGCTGGCCCTCGGCCTGCTGGACTCCTACGCCGAGTTCTGGACCGACGCCAGCCTGGCCAAGGTGATCGGCTTCGCGGCGATCGTGGTGTTCCTGCAGGCACGCCCGCAGGGCCTGTTCGTCCTGCGCAGCCGGGCGCTGACATGACCGCCCGGATGCGCGGACCCGCGCTCTTCACGGCCGTCGCGCTGCTGGTCCTCGTGGTCGCGCCGGCCGTCCTGGACCCGTTCCGGCTGGGCCTGCTCGCCAAGTACCTGTGCTTCGCGATCGCCGCGCTCGGCATCGGGCTCGCCTGGGGCCAGGGCGGCATGCTCACCCTCGGACAGGGCGTGTTCTTCGGGCTCGGCGGCTACTCGATGGCGATGTACCTCAAGCTCCACGACGCCGGCCCGGGCAACCTCCCCGACTTCATGGTCTGGAGCGGCGTGGAGCGGTTGCCGCCGCTGTGGAAGCCCTTCTCCAGTCCCGTGTTCGCCATCGCCGCCGCGGTGATCGTGCCCGCCGCCGCGGCCGCGCTGCTGGGACTTCTGGTGTTCCGCCAGCGCGTGCGCGGCGCCTACTTCGCCATCCTCAGCCAGGCGTTGGCGGCCGCCTTCACGATCTGGCTCGTCGGACAACAGGGCCTCACCGGCGGCACCAACGGGCTCACCCACTTCTACGACGTCTTCGGCCGGGACCCGGAGACCGACGGCGCCAAACGCGTCTTCTACTTCGTGGTGGCCCTCATGCTGGGCGGCCTGTACCTCCTGGCCCACCAGCTGATGAAGAGCCGCTTCGGCCGGCTGCTGGTCGCGGTGCGCGACGGCGAGGACCGGGTCCGGTTCCTCGGCTACGACCCCGCCACCGTCAAGACCGTGGCCTTCGCCGTCTCCGCCGCCATGGCGGGCATCGCCGGCGCCCTGTACGTGCCGGTCGTCGGCATCATCTCGCCCTCGCTGCTCGGCGTCGTCCCGTCCATCGAACTCGTGGTCGCGGTCGCCATCGGCGGACGGTTCTCGCTGGCCGGGGCGGCCCTCGGCGGAGTCCTGCTGAACTGGGCGCACACCACCTTCAGCGAGCAGTACCCGAGCGGCTGGGTCTACCTGCAGGGCCTGATGTTCATCCTGGTGATCATGGCGGCACCCGGCGGCGTCGCCGGTGCCGCCCGCTGGGCCGGCGAGGCGATCGCACGGCGCCGGACGGGCCCCGGACCGTCCTCCGTCCCGGAACCGGCGGGGTCCACCGCGCACGGCCAGAAGGAGGTGGCCGCTCCATGACTCCTCCCTTCCCTCCCGCCGATGCCGCCGAAGCGCCCGCGTCGGGCGCCCCCGCCGAGGCGGCGGCCCCCGCCCTCCTGGAGATCCGCGGGCTGGAGGTCGTCTTCGGCGGGTTCCGCGCCCTCACCGGCGTCGATCTCACCGTGCGGCAGGGCGAGCTCCGCTTCCTGATCGGGCCCAACGGGGCCGGGAAGACCACGCTGATCGACGTCATCACCGGCCTGACCCGGCCGGCGAGCGGATCGGTGGGCTTCGCCGGCACCTCCCTGCTGGGACGGCGGGAGCATCGGATCGTGCGGCTCGGAATCGGCCGGACGTTCCAGACCTCCGTGGTCTTCGAGGAACTCACCGTCGCCGAGAACATCGATCTCGCCGCCTGCTTCCGCCGCCCGCTGGCGACCCTCCTCCGGCAGCGGCGCGGTACGTCCGAGGCCGTCGCGACCGCGCTGGAGCGGACCGGGCTGACCGACGTCGCGGAGCGGCCCGCCGGAGTGCTGTCGCACGGCCAGCGGCAGTGGCTGGAGATCGGCATGCTGATCGCGCAGCGGCCCCGGTTGCTGCTGCTCGACGAACCCGTGGCGGGCATGAGCCGCGGCGAACGCGAGCGGACGGGCGAGTTGCTCGTCGAGATCGCGAAGGACCACACGGTCGTCGTCGTCGAGCACGACATGGAGTTCCTCCGGCGGTACGCGTCCCAGGTGACCGTCCTGCACGAGGGAAGCGTGCTCATGGAAGGGGACGTCGCCGCGGTCCAGGCCGACCCCCGCGTCCAGGAGGTCTATCTCGGCCGCCCGAGAGACGGGAAGGCGCCATGAGCGGCGTAAGCGGCGTGAGCCGGAAGGAGCGGGCGCCGCTCCAGGCGGCGGGCGGCGGCCTCAGCACGAACGGGGAGACGGCATGGCCGAGATGATGCTCCAGGTCAGCGGACTGCAGGCCGCGTACGGGCGGTCGCACGTGCTGTTCGGGGTGGACCTGACGGTACGACCGGGCGAACTCGTCACCGTCATGGGCCGCAACGGAGTCGGGAAGACCACCCTGCTCAACTCGATCATGGGCCTCCTCCCCCCGGCGGCCGGCACGGTCACCTTCGACGGCACCGACGTGACACGGATGCGAACCTTCCGGCGAGTCCGCTCGGGCATGGGCTACGTGCCGCAAGGGCACGAGACGTTCCCGCAGCTCACCGTCTGGGAGAACCTCCAGGTGACCCTGGAGGCCACCGGGCGGGCCGACCGGACCGCCATCGACGACGCCCTGGAGGTCTTCCCACGGCTGACCGGGCTACTGAAACGCCGGGCCGGTTTCCTGTCGGGCGGGCAGCAGCAGCAACTCGCGATCGCCCGCGCCCTGGTGACCCGGCCACGCCTCCTCATCCTCGACGAGCCGACCGAGGGCGTCCAGCCGTCGATCATCCGCGAGATCGAGGAGGCCATCGACGGACTCCACAGGGACCGCGGCCTCGCGGTCCTGCTCGTCGAACAGTACTTCGACCTGGCCCTCCGCCTGGCCGACGCCTTCGTGATCCTCGACGGCGGCGCGGTCCGGCACTCCGGAACGGCCGCCGACCTGCACACCGACGAGGTCAAGGACCTTCTCGCCGTCTGAACGGGCACGGGACAACAACCAGGGCGTCAAGGAGGGGGCGGGCGATGGCGGCAGCGTACAAGATCGCCACATGGTCTCTGGAGCACCGTCTCGGCTGATCCGGTCAACGGCCTGCCTCCGGGTGAAATCCTGCCCACTCTGCGTTCGCCCCACGATCACGCCTCGGCCACCACCCTCGGCGCGTGGGGAGGCTCGGGCTCCGATCGCGGTGGCTTGCTTCGCTGCGCCGACGCTGCACTCCGGGCAAGGTGACGGGACCTTCATCACGTTCGCGCCGAACACCGACCTGCGGCGGCCGGACGTCAACCCATACGCTGCGATCGCCCGGAAGGCGCCGACAGCGAGGACCGGGTCGACAACAGACCCGCATATTAGAGGGCTGCCGACCGGCAAGGTCCCTTACGACAACCTCAAGGCCGCGGACGGTCGGGGAGTGTAGCGAAACAAGAGCATGCGCACCGATCCAGGATGCCCGCCTCTCCTCTCGCCCACCGAGACCAACGCCCTCGCTGAGCTGCGAATACGAGGATTTGTGCCCATCGTCAAGGCGGTGTCGCGCCCCCGTCGCGCCCCCGTCGCGCCCCCGGCGGCCATCCGCACCGGTCAAGCAGAGAGACGTCGGACCTTCGGCGTCCGCTCCGGGCTGCGTACCGTCACCATGGCGGGGGTCGGCGGCCGTGAGCGTGTGGTGGCCCGGGGATCTCGGTTTCCTGTCCTTCACAGCACTGGACGTGGGCAGGTGCGAGGGATAAAGGGCGTCGCCGCCGGCTCACTCAACGATCGCCGGGCTGCGGATCCTCCGGATCAGGGCAGCGGCACCGCCCGCCCCCGCACGTCCCGAGCGGTCCGAGGCACCCGGCACCGTACCGCCGGAACCGCGCGGTGACCTTGACGGCCCCTGAGATCGACCGCACTGTTCTCCCGGGGGATGGGATGGGCGAGGGGGCATTGTGGCCTGGCAGTTGGACATCCACACCATCGACGTGAACGCCGGCGAGAGCAGCTTGATCATCGCCGAGGATACGGCGGTCCCGGGCAGCCGCAGGTCGCTGTTGATCGACGGGGGGCTGGACCCCTACGCCGAGACCGTGCACGACAAGATCGTGACGGAGCTGCCGCTGGGCGGGCCGGACTACATCCTGGTCACCCACTACGACATCGACCACTCCGCCGGTATCACCAACCTGCTCTACGCCGACAACCTGTCGAATCTCGTCACGGCCGTCGCGCCGGTTCCGCAGGCCGTGGCGGCCGCACACGCGGGGCAGAGCCGGCCGGAGATCCTCGCCGCCGTGGCCGCGGCCACGGCGGGTGCGCTCTGGGGCTCCTGGGGCGCGACCGCCGCGGCGGTCAATCCCGTCGCGGTGAACGCGGCCAACGCGGCCCTGGCCGCCGGTGCCGGGGTCCTTGATCTGCAAGCGATCCGCTTCGGCGTCGTCGCCGTCAACGCGCACGGCGCGTTCCCGTCGCCGACCCTCATCGTGAACGGCGGCAAGCGCGCGAGCGCGGCCCGGGCGGTGGCCATCGCCGCCGCCAACAGCATCGCCAACAACGACCCGGCGCCCATGCGGAACCAGTTGATCGAGCACGCCTTCTTCGACGGGCTGGCATCGACGATTCCCCAGTACGCGCGGTTCCGTACCGGCGGCCGTTACGCCGGCACCGACATCATCGACATAGGGCTGGTGATCAAGCCGAAGGACACCTACCCGGTGGCGGTCGCGGGCCGGACGAACGACAGCCCGCTGACCGCGGCACCGGGCGTGAACCGGGCGCGGATCCTGGTACCGGGCTTGGGCAGTGAAGTGCTGTGGGGAGGGAACGCGCCGCCGGCAGGTGCTCCGGTGGCCATCGTGGTCTCAGGCCCCGACCCCACGACCATCGTGCCGTCCGGTAACGCCTGGCAGGGCGTGGGGCAACAGCCGGCCAACTTCGCGGGTGGCACGCAGGCGAACGGCGTCAGCATCGGCGTGGTGATCCGCTTCAACGACTTCCTCTTCTTCACCGCCGGCGATCTGCCCATCCAGGGCGAAGATCTCATCGAAGCCGCCCTGCGCCAATGGCCGTTGCCCAACGGCGCCAACGGCACTCTTCCGGCACCGCCGGTGCCCCCGCCGCTGGCCGCGTTCAAGTGCGGCCATCACGGGGCGACGAACTCCACCGGCGTCAATCTGCTGACGAATCTCGCACCGAGGGCGGCGTTCATCTCCTGCGGTGACAAGTACAACCACCCGGATCAGCCGCTTATCAACAGGCTGCAGGGTCAGGCCTCGATCGACAAGTTCTACCTGACGAACTGCCGGCCGGTAAATCGCGCCCACATTCCCGCCTCCAGCGGGAACGCTCAGCTCGGCGGCGGCAACAGGTCCCGCGTGGCCGGCGACAACGATCCGAACAATCTGGCCGCGATCAATCGCGGTGATCTCCATCTGCGTGTCCTCCAGCATCAGAGTATGGGCGCCGGCCGGCAGTTCACCGTTGATTACTGGTGCTGGGCGCCGCCGGCAGGTGGCGCGCCCGGCGGCATGGCACAAGTGGACACGATCGCGTGGTGACCGGCTCGTACGAACGGCACGGGGCAGGAGACGCGAAATGATCGATCTCGTCGCGCTGGGTGCCGCACTGACCGCGCAGGGGACCCGGCTCGTCATGGCGGCCACCGACCGTACGCTCCCGGCGGAGCTGCGCGCGTTCCTCGGCGGGGTTCCAGGCCAGAGCCTCACGCTGGCCAGGCAGGCGGAGCCACTCGCGCCGGCCGGCGACACGCTCACCATCACCGGCACCGCCGGTGCCGGTGATGGCGGGTCCGCAGGCCGTGCGACCTGGCCGGTACAGGGCTTCGTCGAGCTCGCCGTGACCGTGACGAGCGTGACGGTGACCATCACCAACGACCGGACGACGTCCACGTCCCGGGTGACCGGCACCGTGACCGGCACCCTTCCCGTAGGCGCGGCCACCGCCGCCGTCACCCTCACCTCGGTGGCCGAGCCCGCACAGACCGGCTCCGCGGCGAACGGAGCCGCGCAGGACGCGCAGGACACGATCGGCTGGACGATCACGCTCACCGGCTCGGTCGGCGAGGTGAGGGGCACCGACCTGATCGGCCTCGGCCAGGGCACCGTGGTCTCGCCGTTGCCGGTACCGCAGGGCTTGGACGCCCTGGACACCGTGACCACCGTCCAGCCGTCCGGATTCGCGCTCACCTTCTACCCGAACACCGGCTACCAGCCGGTACTCGCCGCGACGGTCAGCGTGGCGGGCGCGACCTGGGCCGCGCTGCCCACCGTGCTCGAACTGCACGGCGTCGACATCGCCGGAGTCTTCGGCCCGGGCTCGTACTCGGTGACGCTGGTCAGCCACCTCCAGATCGGCGGTACCGGCGTCGACCTCGGCGTGGGTATGCGGCCGGGCACGCACTGGACCGCCTTCCTCCGCCCGACCGGCGGTGGCGCGTTCCCGGGCATCGCGGCGCTGGCCCGGTGGATCGCCGGTACCGGCGGTGACGGCGAGGCGTCGGCGACCCGGCTGACCAGCGGCCTGCGGGCGCTGCGGCTGGACACCGGGGCCCTGGACGCGGCGATCACGTCGGTGACCGTCGGCTTCGACTGGAGCGCGCCGTCCCTGGACTTCGTGAGCGTCACCAGCCTGATCAGCCTGGGCGCGCTCCGGCTTGACGTGGCACTGCGGCTGCCGGACGGCGCCCTCAGCGGCACGCTGCACAACGGAGCACCGGTCGCCGTCGCGACGATCCTGTCCTCGCTCGGCCTGCCGGCCGACGGGGTGCCGGCCGGCCTCACCGTCGCCGACGCCACCTTCTCTGCGGCGCCGGGCATCGGCGTCTACTCGGTGTACCTGGTGATCGACAACGTGTGGGGTGCCGGTCCGCTGGCCATCGAGCAGGTCGGGGCCGCGCTGTCCTACGGCAGGGGCGTGGGCCTGACCGGCTCGGTGGAGGGCGTCCTGGCGCTGGGCGACTCGATCGAAGTGCAACTGGAGGCCGGGTACGAGGGCGCGACCACCGGCTGGGCGTTCGCGGGAGCGACCCGGCCCGGTTCGGTGATCGCCGTGGGTGACCTGCTCACCTCCCTGGCCACGTCGTTCGGTATCGGCACCGTGCCGGAGATCCTGCGCACCCTGACCCTCACCGACGTGAGCGTGTCGTACGAGACCGGCACGGGAAAGTTCGACTTCGGAGCGGAGGCCGACTTCACCGTCGCCGGGGCGGACGCCCGGCTGGTCGTGACGGTCGCCGTCACCCGGACCGCCGAGACGGCGGCGGGCCCGGCGACCACGGCCGGGACCGCGGGTTATTCGGCGACGTTCGGCGGCACCCTGACCGTCGGCGCGCTCATCTTCGACCTGACCTTCGACCTGGGCGCGCAGCCGGCGGATGTCGTGCTCGTCGCGACCTGGCGGGTGGCGCCGGAGCGTCAGTACGTCGGATTCGGCGATCTGGCCGGCGCGCTCGGACTGCCCGCGCCACAGGTGCCGGACGGGCTCGATCTGCGGCTCACCACAGCGACCCTCACCTACGACGTGGCGAAGTCGGAATTCGTCGTGGCGGCGCGGTCTCTGTCGTACGGGGCGGCGGTGTTCGTCGCGACCCCGGTGCCCGCGGACCGGGCGGCCGGCGGCAACACGGATGGCAGGACCGAGGCCAGGGCCACCGCCTACTTCGCGGCGCTGGCGGTCGGGCATCCGATCGACATCTCCGACATTCCGCTTCTCGGCCAGGTACTCGGTGCCGCCGACACCTGTGCGGTGGAGGACCTCCAGGTGGTGATGGCCTCCACCGCCATCAGCGGGCCGGTGGCGGCGGCCGTGAACAGGCTCATCCCGGCCGGGTATCCGCGGCTGCCGGCGCAGGGCACCGCCTCGGCGATCGCGTTGTCGGCCACGCTGCGCTTCGGGCCGCAGACCTACCCCATCAGCCTCGGCGCCGTGTCTCAGACGGCCGGTCCGCCCCCGGCGGCCGGCGGCACGGTCGTGGCCGCGCCCAAGGGCGGCGACGCGGTGCGCTCGACTCCGCCCGCCGAGTCGGACGGTACGGCGTGGTTCACCGTGCAGAAGGCGTTCGGGCCGATCACATTCGAGCGGGTCGGGGTCCGGTACGCCGATGGCACGCTGTGGTTCCTGCTGGACGCCTCGCTTGCCGTCGGCGGGTTGGCGCTGACGCTGCAAGGCGCGTCGATCGGTTCGCCGATCACCGGTTTCAGTCCGCGGTTCGATCTGCGTGGGCTCGGGGTCGCGTATGCCAACCCGCCGCTCACGATCGGGGGCGGGTTCGCGAAGGTGACGCCCACCGGCGGTGCGACGTTCCAGTACGACGGGGCGGTGGTGGTGACGCTGCCGCAGTGGGGGGTGACGGCGTACGGGTCGTACGCCGAGATCAACGGCGAGCCGTCCATGTTCGTCTTCCTTCAGGTGAGCGGCGCTTTCGGTGGACCGCCCGCGTTCTTCGTCACCGGCCTGGCGGGAGGTTTCGGCTACAACAGCTCGATCCGGATCCCGGGCCCGGACGAGGTGATCTCCTTCCCGCTGGTCGGTGGCCTGTCCGACCCGGCGGCGCTCGGCGGCGCAAAGGCCACGCCCATGCAGGCGCTGGCCTCCCTGACCGGCGGGGCGAAACCGTGGATCAGCCCCACGCTCGGGCAGAACTGGCTGGCGGTGGGCATCCGTTTCAGCACGTTCCAGCTGCTGGACTCCACCGCGCTGCTCGTCGTCGAGTTCGGCAACGAGCTGACGATCGCGCTGCTGGGCATCTCGACGGCCCGCTTCCCCAAGTCCACCGCGCAGCGGCCGTACGCGCAGATTCAGCTGCAGTTGCGGGCGCTGCTGCGGCCCGACGACGGGTTCTTCGCGCTCACCGCGGGCCTGACCCGCAACTCCTACCTGCTGGATCCGGCGTGCCTGCTGACCGGCGGCTTCGCCTTTTACGTGTGGTTCGGCCGGCACGCCCAGGCCGGGGACTTCGTCGTCGTGCTGGGCGGCTACCACCCCAACTTCGTCCCGCCGCCGCACTATCCGGTCGTGGCGCCGCTCGGTTTCTCCTGGTCGCTCGACAAGACGGTGAGCATCTCCGGCAGCGTCTACTTCGCCCTGACGCCGGCGGCGGTGATGGCCGGTGGAGCGCTCGCCGTCCGCTACAGCGACGGCAACCTCAGAGCGTGGTTCACCGCGCACGCCGACCTCATCATGCTGTGGAGCCCGTTCCACTTCAGCGTCCGGGTCGGCGTGAGCGTCGGCGTGGAGTACACCGTCAACCTGCTCTTCACGAGGAAGACGCTGCATCTGGAGGCAGGCGCCGACCTCCAGCTGGCGGGGCCGCCGACCGGGGGCACCGCGACGATACGACTGTGGGTGGTGTCGTTCACGGTGAGCTTCGGCGCGCGGCCCGCGTCCGACCCGCAGCCGCTGGACTGGACCGGCTTCCAGGCGCTGCTGCCGCCCGCCGCCGACGCGACGACCTTCACCGCGGCGGCCGGCCTGGCGGCACAGCAGACCGACAACGCCGCGCTCGCCGCCGCGACGCCCGTCACCACCGCGGGTGCGCCGGCCCCGGCGCCGTGGCAGGCGCGCCCGGACGGGTTCGCGTTCTCGATCCGGTCGGCGGTGCCGTCCACCAGGCTGTTCATCGGCCAGAGCACGCAGACCCCGGTCCAGTCGGGCGCCAAGGTCGACATCCGGCCGATGCGCAGGACCGGGCTCACCGTCGATCAGCGGATGTGGATCACGGTGGGCGGCGCCGAGATCGACCTGGCCGCGGCCGGCTGGCAGGTCACCGCCACGACCGCGAACCTGCCGAAGGCGCTGTGGGGCACCGGTGACGGCAAGGGCGTCCCGGCCGGCCGCGACCAGCTTGTCACCGGCCGGCTGACCGGCCTCAGCGTCCGGGCTCCGGCCCCGCAGCAGGGGTGGACGGCGGGCCCGATCGCGGTGGCGGCAGCGCTCGGCATCGACCCGGTGCTCCCGGCCGGCGTGCTGCCGGTGACCGGCCGGGCCGGAGCCACCGGTGACGTGCCCGTACTCGGCGACACGGTCGCGACCATCACCGACCAGATCGCCGCCGTGGGAGCCGCCCGGCGCGACGAGCTCTTCACGGCGTTGTCGCAGCTCGGCCTCGCCCCGGCCACCAACGGCCCGCTCACCCGTTTCGCCGCCCAGACCGAGGTGCTGTTCACCGACCAGCCGCTGCTCGTACCGGCGGGTTCCTGAAAGCGCGGAAGACAGGAGGGTGCCATGACGGACGGGACCGACGTTCACCTGCCGCCCGGCACGATCCAGCTCTACGATCACTTCCGCCCCGGCCTCGAGGCGGGCACCTACCAGATCTCGGTGCGGCAGACCGTCCAGGGCATGGACACCGGGACCTACTTCGTCCCGCACGTACAGTCCTTCACCGTCGCCGGACCGCGTTTCGCGCTCGCACCCGGAGACATCGGCGAGCAGTTCCCGCCGGCGGACAGCAACGGCGTCTACGGGAACGTGCTGCCCAGCATCGTGCTGAACCACCGCACCCTGCCGTGGGAGCGTGCGGTGTCCGGCGATCCCGCCGTTCCGTGGCTGGCGCTGCTGACGTTCCAGGCGGGCGAGGTGCTTCCCGATCCGGCGACGTCGCTGCCCCTGCGCGTCTCAACGGTCGCCGAGTTCCTCACCTCGCCGGACCCGGGCGTCCTGGTCCCCCGGATCCCGGCCGCCTCGATCCCCGCGGACGTGCTGGCCGGCACGATGACCAGTGTCGTCGTACCGCTCGCCGCGTTCACCGCGGTCGCGCCCTCTCTCCCGGAGGCGGCGCTGCTGGCGCACGTCCGGCAGATCGACACGGCGCATCAGGCGGAGTCCGCCGCCTCCTCGGACGGGTGGTACTCCGTCGTGGTCGGCAACCGTCTTCCCGGCTCCACGGTCGCCGCGGACGGTACGGGTACGCGCAGCCTCGCCTGCCTGGTCTCCATCGAGGGACTCACGGAGTATCTGCCGGGCGGGGCCGGCCGGTCGCAGGCGTCGAGCGTACGGCTCGCGGTCCTGGCGTCCTGGTCGTTCGTGTCGAATCCGGCGGCGACGGAGGATTTCGCGCAACTGATGGGCGGTCTCGTGGCACCGGGGGCGGCGCTGCTGCCCCGGGTCCCGGTCCCCGCCTCGGCGCCGCCCTCGCCCGCCACCAAGCGGCTGGCCGAGGGCTACGTCCCGCTGTCGTACCACACCGCGACCGGTGAGGACACGTTCGCTTGGTACCGGGGGCCGTTCTCGCCGGTGGTGCCGCCGCCGCTGCCGGTGCGCTCCCACCAGATCGGGCACTATGCCGCCGCGTCAGACGTCACCATCTACCTTGAGGACCAAGGCGTCTTCGACCTGTCCTACGCCGTCGCCTTCGAGGCGGGCCGCCTCGCGGCGCTCTCCGACCGGGCGTTCGCGGTCGCGCTGGTGAACGGCCGGCGGGCCGCCTATCGTGCCCTCGGCGACGTTGCCGGGCGGCTCACCTGGGGTCGGCTCGCGCGGGCGGAGGCGCGGCCGCCGCAACGACCCGTCGGCCCGCGGTGGGCATGGCGGCACTTCGGTGCGCTCCTGAAGGACGGCATGGGCGCCGAGTTGTCGGCGGCGCTGGGCCAGGCCGCCGAGACACCCGCCGCGCCGCCGGTGCATCCGGCGGCCGCGATGGCGCCGGTCGTACGGACGGCCGCGGACCCGGTGGCGGCGACCCGCGGGCTGCTGGCCCATGCCGAGGTGCAGGGCGTCCTCGCCGACCACGTGACCGATGCCATGGATCCGGTCACCGACTGGCTGGCCAGGCTGGCGCTGCTGCACCAGGTGCCGTTCCGGCACCTGGTACCGGACGAGCGGATGCTCCCGGTGGAGTCCATCCGTTTCTTCTACCTGGACGAGAACTGGATCGCCGCGCTGACCGACGGAGCGCTGAGCATCGGCGTCGAAGGCAGCCGGGACCTCGAACTGCACGCCGCCTGGGGCGCCTCGATAACGCGGACGGTCGCCGAGAAGGTCGGCCGGGTGCGGGCCGACCGCCGCGAGCGCCCGGACCTGGTCGTCCCGACAGGTCCCGCGGTCGGCCTGGCCGCGACGGCCGCGCCGCCGGCCCGGGCCGGTTTCCTGCTCCGCTCGGCGGCGGTCTCCGGATGGCCCGGCCTGGTGGTCCAGGCGGACGGCGGCGCCACGCCGCTGCTGCGCCTGGACCGGCTGTCCGACACCGTGCTGCTCGCGATCTTCGACGGCGTCCCCGGCTCGGTCACTTTCGGCGAGCCCTGGCACGGCCTGCGTTTCGGGCTGGCGGCCGGAAACCTCCTGCACCTGCGCGCCCCCGATGGCACCGCGCTGAACACCAGGTTCCCGGCAGCCGGCACCGGCGATGTGCTCAGCGGCTACACCCGGCCCGTGACGGGCGGCATCGGGCGGCGCGTCCTCACCGTGGCCGCCCTCGCGCACGCGTTGCGCGGCGTCCTCGGCGATGCCGCGCCGATGGGCTCCGCACTGCTCGCCACTCAGCTGTTCCTTACGCCGCAGCAGCTGACTTTCCAAGGGCCGACCGGCCGGCCGGGCACGCAGGAAGAGAGCCGATAACCATGGCCCCCATCTCGCCGTTGCTCGTGCCCGTCCAGGTGCAGGCGCTCGTGGTGAATCCTCGCGTGCGCGCCCAGGGCTTCCAGCGCTGGAGCATGGACTACACCAATCTGGCCGCGTACGTGTCGCCGGAGCCGCCTCCGTTCTCCGGCGGCGACCCCGACTGGGCCTCCGATCCGCTGGACGACGGAGTCCACCTGCACTGGACGCTCCCGGTCGGGCTGCGCCACGGTGTCCATCAGTCCGCCACCGGGACGACGACCTTCCACCTGGTGCCGAACCGCTGGCTGGTGGTCCGGATGGCGGGGCCGGTGGACACCCCGGACGCGCGTACCGCGACGTCCTGGGTCGTCGAGAGCGACCACCTCGGGCCCGACGGTACGGTTCCGTACCTCGACCCGGCGGCCACGACGCCGACCCCGACGCTGATCGGCCGCGCGCTGCCGCTGGAACGCTGGGCGGAGACCGGCACCCGGCCGGCGTTCCTGACCGCGGTCGCGCCGGGCGACGTCGCGTTCGCCGCCTACCAGCCGCATGTGATGAACGTGTTCTCCCTCCATGACCCGGTCACCGAGGTGCGGGAAGGCGAGGTGCTCAGCTACCTCGTCGCGGGGTGGTACTCCCAGCCGTCCGCGGACATCCTCGCCGGACCGGACGATTACGCGACCGTTCTGGCGGACCTCGGCTGGACCTCGGCGGGGCCGCAGAGCGCACGGACGTCGGTCTTTCACGGCATTGTGCGGGGCCTGGTCTGGTCGGGCACCGCCATCGGCCGGCGGCCTGCGGCGACCCGGCTGGCGGTCGGCAACACCTCGGTGGACGCGCTCACCGCCCTGATCCGGTGGCAGGCGGCCGAGCGGCAGCGGCAGGGCATCGACCCGGATCTGCTGGAGGCGTTCCAGTACGACCTGCTCCGGTCGCTGGACCAGCCGGACGGCCCGGCGCTGCTGGAGACCAGGATCCACGACGCCTGGTTCGGCTCGCGGTCCGGCGGTTCGACGTGGGAGGTGGTGGCGACCCCGCCGGACGGCGACACCCAGGCGGCGCTCCAGGAGAGCACCCCCGTCCCGCAGCCCGCCTGGCTGCCGGCCCTCAACCAGGCCCAGGCCCGGTACGACCAGGCGGTCCGCGAGCTGGAATCCCTGCGGGGCGAGCTGTACGAGACGTGGTGGAAGCGCGGCAACGCGGCCGCGCTGCCGGATCCTCCGGAAGGGCTCACGGACACGATGTTCGCCGCGGCCCTCGACCCGGCGCTGCAGGGCGGGATCGCCGGGCGGGTCGTCGCGCAGCTAGCCGTGGTGGCCTCCGCGCGGTCCGAGATCCCGTGGGGCGGCACCCAGGAGGAGCTCGCCCGGGCCGTCGCGAGCTACACGGTCGCGCATCCGCTGGCCGCGGGCACCGAGCTCAAGCGCGCCGAGCTCCCGCCGTTCCGGCTCGCGGCGGATCCGGTGGTGGTGATCGCGGGCGCGCACTCGGACGCGTTCGCGGACGATCTCGGTGCGGACCCGGCGACGGGCCTGCTGCCGTGCCGGTTCGCCGGCCAGGTCGTCACCGGGCTGACCATCGTCGGCGAGAAGAAGGTGAAGGTCACCTCCAAGGCCCTCGCCGGCCGGCTGCCCGCCGTCGACCACACCCGGCTGCCGGCGATCCCGGAGGAGCTGCTGGCGGAGTTCTTCCTGCTCGATCCGGCGAACGCCGCGACCGTCGCGTCCGTCGCGTTCGGGACCGCCGATCCGGAGAACCTGGCGGCGACCGCGGCGGCCATGACGGCGGCCACGTACCCCACCGGCACGCCGCCCGCGATCCTGCCGCCGCCGTGGACGCAGCCGTGGGCGCCGCTCTTCCTGGAATGGGAGCTGCTCTACTACCCGATCCCGTACCGGCAGGCAGGCGGCGGGGCGAGTCCGTGGAGCTTCGACGGCACGGGCTACACATGGTCGGGGCAGGGTGCCGGCACCGCCGATCCGATCGTGCTGACCGGGCGCAGCATCCTCACCCCGCAGCCCACGTTCACCTTCAAGGCCCGGCTGGACGCCTATCTCACCGACAATCCCGACGTCGCCCTGTCGGACCTGGAGTCGTTCGTCGAGAGCATCGACGGCTGGGATCTGCTCTCCCAGACCCTGAGCGGTTTCAACGCCCAGCTGGCGCTGCGCGACCCGGCGAGCACGGTGGCGCCGGACGCCTCGACCGCGGTGATCCCGCCGGCCACGACGATGGCCGCGCTCGTCGGGACCGGTGCGGTGGCCATGCCGGTGCCCGGGCCGGTCCGCACGGAGTACGGCGTATGGGCGCCGTCGGGATTCCAGCCGCTGCGCGCCGGGCAGTTCGTCTTCCGCCGGGCCGCGGTGGTGGACCGCTTCGGCCAGAGCGTGGACATCGTGTCACCCGAATCCGCCGCCGCATTCGTACCGATCCCGGCCGAAGGCCTGGCGCCACGGGGTGCGTACGCGCTGCCACTGCAAACCGCCCGCTTCGTACAGCTACCGCCCCGGCTGCTCCAGCCGGCCCGGCTGGCCGCCGGATTCGTGTCCGCCGTAGACGACACCGTTCCGCTGTCCATCGACGGCGACGCCAACCCGGTCTGCGCGTGGATCCTGCCGAACCACCTGGACCAGGCGCTCGAGTGCTACGCCCCGGACGGTGCCGCGCTGGGAGACCTGTCGCTGACGATCAGCCGGACCGGCCGGCCGCGGGTGTCGTGGCGGACCGACCCCGGCAGCCGATTCGAGGACACAGCGGCCCTGGCCCCGGTCTTCCCGCACCTCGCGGAATTCCTGAGCGGGCTCGTCGCGGCCGGCCCGGACGCCTTCGCCGACCTGCTGACCACCATCGACGCGACGTTGTGGAGCATCGACCCGCCCGGCACGGGCGACGAGACGTATCTGCCGATCCTGGTGGGCCGGCCGCTCGCGCTGATACGCGCCGCCCTGCGCTGCGAGTTCGCCGAGCCGGCACGTACCGATCCGAGCTGGCCGTACACGTTCGCGCCGCAACCGGCCGAGGTGCTCGCCTATTCGTTCCCGGTGCGCCTCGGAGACACGGCGCTGAAGGGAGACGGGCTCGTCGGCTACCTGGCCGGTGCCGACACCGCGCGTTTCCTGGCCGCCCACCGGCCGGCGGAGGTCACCTCCCCCTACATCACCGCGATCGGACCGGGGACGTTCCTGCCACTGAGCTTCGCGGACACCGCTCCGGCGTACGTGACGCTGCTGGTGGATCCGCAGGCTCCCGTACACGTGTTCAGCGACATCCTGCCGGTGACGACGCTCGCCGTCCCACAGCGCTTCGTCGCCTCGGCGCTCGGCGCCATGGCCGTGACGTTGCGGGCCGGTCCGGCGCTGACCGACCTGGTCGCCCGGGAAGGCGCGCCGGCGCCGGATGTCGTGCTGTCCCGGCCCGCCGAGCTGGCCGGCACGTGGTCGTGGGTCGAGCCGGCCGCCGCGACCGGCACCACGACGTACGGGATCACACCGGCCGACCAGGCGGCACGGTTCCCTTCGACGGCGGCCACGATCCGGACCGGCTGGCTCCAGCTCAGTGAGGCGCTGCGGCCAGGTCCCCGGCAGGCCCCGCCCGACTCCCCCACCGGCAGCGGACGATGACCAGACAATCCACCAGCGCCGGGCCCGACCGGGCCGGACGGGAACGGAGGACGGCCCCGTGAGCGACTCTTCTGCCGAGACCCTGCTCGACTACGCGGTCACCACCGGGCCGGAGCAGCTCCAAGTGAGCCCACCGGACGGCAATCCCTCGTACGGCACCGTCACGATCGTGGTGTCCAACCCGAGCACGACCACGCCCGTGCAGGTCCAGCAGATCCAGCTCAGTGCGCCCATCGGCCCGAACGCGACCGACCTGACCACCGCGCCGGCGGTGCGGGGCATCCTGGCCACCGCCTCACCACCGGCCGAGTGGCAGATCGCGCAGACCGCGGCCGGCGTGTTCACCGCGACGCCGGTGGCCGAGCACGGCACGATCACCGGCACCGGGCTGGCGTTCCGGCTGTCCAACATCGCCGTCAACCAGCAGGTGGGGACGGTGCCGCTCACGGTCCGGGAGACCGCCTCGGCCGAGGGCGGACCGGTGTCCTCGGCCATCACCCTGCGGCTGCCGAAATTCCCGTACGGGTTCTTCGTCTCGCACTTCACCGCCGACGCGCCCCGGGTGGCCAACGGCGGCACGGTGACGCTCAGCTGGGCCGGCTCGGACGGCGCCACCTACACGATCCTCTTCGACGGCCAGACCGACGACGTCAGCATGGTCCGCACCTGGACCTCGCCGCCGCTGGTCCGTGACACGACGTTCTTCCTGACGGTGACCGCGCAGTCCCAGGGCGAGACGGTGACCAAGCGCCTGTCCGTCACCGTCACCGTCGCCGAACCGAGCCTGGCCGCGCATGACCTGACGGTACGTACGGACGCGACCGTGACCGGCACGAGCACGCTGGGACCGGTCGCGGCGGCCAGCGCGTCGCTCCAGGGCGGCCTGACCGCGCTCGGTACGTCCCGGATCGGGCCCCCGCCGGAGGCCGGCAGCCTGGCCCAGCTCACGGTCAACGCGGCCGGCCCGAACCCGCAGGCCATCAACGCCACCAACGCCTCCCGGACCGCCGCCTGCGCGTTCTTCCGGAACACCGCCCCGCCGCTGAGCGATGGCCTGGTCAGCGGCCTGGGCGTGGTCGTCACCAGCGCGTCGGCGGTGGGCCTGTGGACGAACGGGCTGATCGCCTCCGCGGGCGGCACCGCCGCGATCGCGCATCTGCCGACCGCGCAGGGCGCGCGTGCGGTCACCAGCCCGCTGTCGCTGGATCCGGAGATACACCTGTCCGGTACCGGGCAGCTGTCCGACGGGACCGCCACCGTGGCGCTGCACCCCGACGCCGCAGGGGTGATCTTCCACGGTGACGAGGCGCCCTACCGGGTGCTGCTCACGCCGACGCGGACGTGCAACGGCCTCGCGGTCACGCGGAAGGACGCCGATGGCTTCACGGTCGAGGAACTGGCGGGCGGGCGCAGCGCCGCGACCTTCGACTGGTTCCTGGTGGCGCACCGCAGGGAGTCCCCCGATTCCCCGGAGCGTGCCCTGCTGCCGGAGATCACGCCGCAAATATGACCCGCTCCGGTGACGGGGGGCAGGACGCCCAGGGTGAGCTCACGGCCCAGGTCACATCGGCCGCCCAGTTCGTGGACGAGTCGAACGCGTTGGAGCCGCCGTTGCTCGCGATGCAGAGCGTGTTGTTGTAGTGCCGGATGAACCGGCTCGGGTAGTTGTACGAGGCGAACGAGGTGCCGCTGCCGCTCTTGCCGGTCTGCGGGCAGAACGTGGCGTCGGCGCGGAACAGTGCGCTGCCGTCCATCGGCTGCCGGTAGAGCTGGTTCCTGAGCCTCTTCAGCGGCGTCCGTTGGCAGGTATCTGATGATCACTGGTGTGCCTTACTGGTGATGCTGGGCCAGTACCACCCTGCTCTGAGCGCTATCGCCAAGCTCACGAACCTCCCTGAACCCCGCTGCCCGCCATCGCGTCACGATCGCCCTCCGTACGCTTCTCGATCAGCAGGCATTCTGATGCATGCACCGCCGAAACCGTCAGCCATCTCAAGCTCCGGGCCCTGGGTAACGGCGCGACGGGACCAAGCCGAGGGCCTCACCTGAGGAGACCCGAACACCGGGAGCGCGGCCTTCTCCAGCACAATCAGCCCCCGCCCGGCCAGTAGCGAGATCAACCTCCACCCACGCGCATCGGCGCGGAATGTCACGCCAAGGAACGCGCTCCGGGCCGCTTCCCGCGACTTCTCGCAGCGATGCTCGTCAGGCCCCGTCTCCTAGCCTCACCCGGTGGGATGACCGGTGACCGCACCGCGGGGCAAGGTGGAGATCAGGGCTGCGCCAGCAGCCGGTCGACGAGCCCGGCGATGTAGTCCGGGGTGAGCGGGCCCGCGCCGAACAGGACGCGGATGTACATCGGGGCCATGATGTGGTCGAGCACGCCCAGCACGTCGGGTGGATGCTCGCCGCGTTCGCCGGCGCGGTCGAGTATGGCCTGCACGAACTTGGTGCGTTCGGCGAGGAAGTCGTCGCGCGCCTGCAGGCCTTGTTCGCCCCTGTTGGACAGGGCGACGGTCAGGCGCAGTACCGCCAGGCCGTCGGGTCCGGTGATCTCGCGTGCCACCTGGGCCGCGTAGGCGTGCAGGTCACCGGCCAGGCTCCCGGTGTCGGGCATCGGCGACTGCGCGTTCAGGCGCGTGAGCGTCACGTCGGTGAGCAGGGTCTCCAGGCTGCCCCACCGGCGGTAGATGCTGGTGTCGGCCACGCCCGCGCGGGCCGCGACGTCACCGACCGTGAATTCGCCGTAGCCGCGCTCGGCGACCAGGCCGGTGACGGCCTGGTGCACCGCGGCCCGGACGCGGGCGCTGCGTCCGCCGGGTCGCCGGACCGGCTCTCGCTTCTCCATGCCCCCACCTTAGCGCAGTTCGCAGTTGCGTTTACGGGCCCCATCGTCTAGATTCCTAACGCCGCAACGAACTGCTTTAGGAGGAGCGATGAAGTCTGCACCGCCGGTGGCCGTGCCGAACCGGGCGGCGTTGCTCACGGTGACCTGCCTGGGGCAGTTCATGGTGCTGCTCGACAACACGATCGTCGGGGCGGCGCTGCCCGACATGCAGGAGCGGCTGCACACCCAGCTGACCGGGCTGCAGTGGATCGTCGACGCCTACGTGCTCCTGGTCGCCATGCTGCTGCTGTCGGGCGGGGTCTTCGCCGACCGCTTCGGCCGCAAGCGGCTGTTCCTGACCGGCGTCGTGGTGTTCACCGCCGCGTCCGCGCTGTGCGCCGTCGCGCCCTCGATCGGCTGGCTGATCGCCGGACGGGTAGCGCAGGGCATCGGGGCCGCGGCGCTCAGCCCCGCTTCGCTGGCGCTGCTGGTCAGTGCGTATCCCGCTCCGCAGGAACGCGTGAAGGCGATCGGCCTGTGGGCCGGGCTCAGCGGGATCGGCCTGGCCGCCGGACCGTTGGCCGGCGGCGTGCTGACCGAGGCCTTCGGCTGGCCCGCCATCTTCCTGGTCAACGTGCCCATCGGCGCGGTCCTGCTGCTGGCCGGTCTGCGCGTCCTGAACGAGTCCCGCAACCCGGACGCCGCGGCGATCGACGTCCCCGGCACGGCCCTGTCGGTCCTGGGCGTGGGGACGCTCACCTACGCGCTGATCGAAGGCGGTTCCCGTGGCTGGACCTCACCGATGATCCTGGGCGGGTTCGCCGTCGCGGCGGTGGTCCTGGCCGCCTTCGTCGTCGTCGAGGGCCGCGTCGCGGCGCCGATGCTGCCGTTGCGGCTCTTCCGGCAGCGGCTGTTCACGGTCTCCAACACCGCGATGGTCGTGGTGGGCTTCGCGCTGATGGGATCGTCGTTCTTCTTCTCCCAGTTCTTCGTCTACGTCCAGGGCAGCTCGATCCTGCGCGCCGGGGTGCAGACCCTGCCCGCCACGCTCGCGATGGTGGTCGTCAGCCCGTTCGCGGGCCGGCTCGCCGCCCGCTACGGCTTCCGGATCATGGTCACCCTCGGCCTGACACTGGCCGGGCTGGGCCTGCTGGCGCTGGGCTTCGTGCACGCCGACACCGGCTACACCAACGTGTGGTGGCGGCTGGCCATCGTCGGCATCGGCTTCGCCCTGACCATGTCCCCGCTGACCGGCGCCGCCATCCAGTCGGTCGCCCCGCAGGAGGGCGGCCTGGCCTCGGGCATCAGCAGCACCACCCGGCAGATCGGCGCGGTCCTCGGCGTGGCGGTGCTCGGAGCCGTCGTCCGCACCCGGCAGTCCGGCGGCGCCTCCTTCGAGCAGGGGCTCAACAGCGCCTTCGTCGTGGCCGGCGCCGTCACCCTGGCCACAGCCGTGTTCACCGGCCTATGGCTGATCAAGAGCACTGAACCGGCACGGCCTGCGAGCCCCGCCCCGCGTGTTCATGAGAACACCACGAGTCAGTGACGCATATCAGACGTTCCCCGCCCGCTTCCCGAGAAGGACGATGCGCGATGTCCGCTCCCGCCGACCCGACCCCGGTGCATCCGATGCCCGACCAGCCGCGGGTAGTGCTGCTCAAGCCGCTGGTCACCTCGCCGCCGGTCGAGGTCGGGGAGTTCTCCTACTACGACGATCCAGACGACCCGACCGCCTTCTAGGCTGGTCATCGGGAAGTTCTGCGCGCTGGGCGAGGGCGTGCGGTTCATCATGAACGGCGCCAACCACCGCATGGACGGCCCGTCGACCTTCCCGTTCCCGATCATGGGCGGTTCCTGGGCCGAGCACTTCGACCTCATCACCGGCCTGCCCGGACGCGGCGACACCGTGGTGGGCCACGACGTCTGGCTCGGCTACCGGACCCTGGTCATGCCCGGCGTCCGCATCGGCCACGGCGCGGCCATCGCGTCCGGCTCCGTCGTCGTCGACGACGTCCCCGACTACGGCATCGCCGGCGGCAACCCGGCCAAGCTCCTGCGCCGCCGCTACCCCGACCAGGACATCGACCGCCTCCTGGCACTGGCCTGGTGGGACTGGCCACTGCCACACATCACCGAGCATCTGCCTGGAGCCGGTACATCACCTGATGCGGCTCTTCGCGCACGCGAGAAGCGATCCCGCCCGGCGCAACCCGCGGAAGGTCATCCGCTTGCGGACCTCGAAGCCGAGCCGCTCGTAGAGCGCGATGGCCCCGGTGTTCTCGGCCACGTGCAGGAACGGGCGCTCGTCGCGGGGGGGCGATGCGGGCCGCGAGCGCGCGCACCAGGCGGGCGGCGTGGCCCGGCCCGCGGGCCTCGGGCGCGGTGCAGACGGCGCTGATCTCCGTCATCCCGGCGGGGGGAGCCGTTCGCCCGCCATCGCCACCAGCCTGCCGTCCTCGCGAATGCCAAGATGGGCCCCCATCTCGGGAGTGCGCGGCCAGAACGGCCCCGGCCTGGCACGTGCGACGAGGTCGAGCATCTCAGGCACGCTGTCCGCGCCCGGCTCTTCCACACCGCCGTCGAGGCCATCACGATCGCCGCGTCCGGGCCAGAGCATCTGGAGACCGTTGAGGAGGAAGACCGGCTCCCAGTCCGGCGGCGCCGGGCTGCTGAACAGGTCGGCGAACTCGCCGCGGTCCAGCAGCCGTGCGAGGTCGTCCCGATCCGCCGCGTCCGGATCGGCGGGCACCGCCGAGAAGGTCGCGACTCCCGGCAGGTAGGCGGCGGCCCGTCCGAGCCGCCGGGCGAGGTGCGCGTGGTGGCCGCGCAGCGACTCGCCCACGGGGTCGTCGAGCGCCATGGCCCCGCCCTCCACCAGCAGGCTTCGCACCTTTCAGTCATTGCACGGAAAACCGTCGACCAGGGTGCCGCCGGCGGTTACAAGGTCGCTGGGCGGGGGAAGCGATCACTGGTGCGTGGCGGCGGACGGGGTACCCGCGAGGAATGCATGGGAGGGGTGGGTGCGGCGTGTCCGATGCGAAAAGGGGGCGTCCCCCGCGCGCAGGGTCGTTCCCGCGCGCGCTCAGGGCTCCGGTCGCGCTGGCGGTGCTCTCGGTGGTCGTCCTGGCCGGCGCCTGCACGGCATCCCGCCACTCGGCCACCGGACGGCCCGGAACGGCGGCCGCGCAGACGGCCGAGAACGCCAAGCCCGGCGCGCCGGACTGGCGGATCCGTCACAAGGGGGCTGAGCACGAGATCGAGGGATACGCCGATCACGTGAGCGTGCTGCCCGGGGCTTCGTTCCGGCTGTTCGTCTCGACCACGACGTCCGGGTTCACCGCCGAAGCGTTCCGGATGGGCTGGTACGGCGGCGCGCAAGCCCGGCGCGTGTGGCGGTCCGGGCAGGTCGCCGGCGCCCGGCAGGCCGCGCCGCGGATCGACCGGACGACTCGCACCGTCTCGGCGCCGTGGCGGCCGTCCCTGACCGTCCCCACGTCCGGCTGGCCCGCCGGCAGCTACCTGATCAGGCTGACCGCCGCGTCGGGCGCGCAGCGGTTCGTGCCGGTGACCGTCCGCTCGCCGAACGCCGCCGGACGCGTCGTGGTGCTCAACGCGACCACCACCTGGCAGGCGTACAACATGTGGGGCGGCTACGACCTGTACAAGGGGCCGTCCGGAGGCGACTCGGACCGGGCCCACGCGGTCAGCTTCGACCGTCCCTACGACAAGGACGGCGCCGACAAGTTCATGCTCTACGAGCAGCCCGCCATCGCGCTCGCCGAGAAGCTCGGCGTCCCGCTGGCGTACGGCACGGACAACGACCTGCACGCCGACCCCGGCCTGCTGGACGGGGCGCGCGGCCTCCTCAGCCTCGGGCATGACGAGTACTGGTCGTCCACCATGCGCCAACGGGCGACGCAGGCCCGGGACCACGGCGTCAACATCGCCTTCCTCGGCGCCAACGCGGTCAACCGGCACATCCGGTTCGGCGGGACGTCGCTGGGCGCCGACCGGCTCGTCATCTGCTACAAGGACTCCACGGCCGACCCGATGTCCAGGACGGACCCGGCCGAGACGACGCAGGACTGGCGGCTGCCGCCCAAACCGCGACCGGAGAGCGACATCATCGGCATCCAGTACATGTGCTTTCCGGCCGAGGGTGCGTTCACCGTCTACGAGCCCGACTTCTGGCTGTTCCACGGCACCGGCGCGCGCGCGGGAACGCACTTCCCGGGCGTGGTCGGCCCCGAGGCGGACGCGCTGAACCGCGCCGGCCCGACGCCGCCCACCCTGGAGATCGTCGCGCGCTCGCCGATCACCTGCGGGAACAGCCCGGCGACCGCGAACGCGTCGTACTACACCACGCGCAGCGGGGCGGGCGTGTTCGCCACCGGCACCATGCGCTGGGTCTGCGCGATGCGCGGGCGCGCCTGCGGGCACGGCGTCGACGACGCCGGCCGCGCGTTCACCACCCAGGTCACCGGGACGCTCGTCCGGGCCATGGCCGCCGGGCCGCTCGGCCGCAGCCACCCGTCCCGTCCCAACTCCAAGGAACTGGTGAGCGCGCCCAAATAGCCGCTCGGGCCGGCGGAACGTGCGGGTTCAGCGACGCTCGCCGAGCGCTTCGAGACCGGGGACGAGGACGTCGGCCAGGAGGCGGGCCCGGCTCCCGTCCGGGTCGAGATCGGGGTCGAAGACCGTCACCTGCGTCCCGACCGCCCGCGGCGCGAGGACCGCGAGCAGATCCGTGACTTCGGCGGCGTCGAGCCCTGTCCCTGTCGAAAACCTCGTCCGTGCAGGTCAAGCGGCATGCTCGTACTCGTTGAGGATCCCGCCCAGACGTTGCCTTCTTCGGATGCTCAGGTGGGCGATCTGGTCTGGTTCGGTGAGCGGTGAAGGCAGTGACTTCAAGGGGCGGGCGTTGGCGATGCCCTGATGAGGCCGATGCTCGTTGTAGAAGGCCTCGAACTCGCGGAGGGTGTGGAGCAGGTGCCGCTGGTTCCAGATCAGAGGCCGGTCGAGGAGTTCGCGGAGGGCAGGTCTGCACCCACCGTTCCATCGCCGCGTTCATCCTCGGCATCCGCACCCCGGTCAGCACCGTCTGGATGCCGGCATCGGCCAGGACCGCGTCGAACAGGCCAGGGAACTTGCCGTCCCGGTCACGGATCAGGAACCGTGCCCGGCAGCCGGCGTCCTCCAGATCCATGACCAGGTTCCGCGCCGCCTGGGTCACCCACGTTGCGGTCGGGTGGGCGGTGGCGCCCAGGACACGGATGCGGCGGGTGCTCGATGACCGCCAGCACGTTGCGCTTGCCGAAAACTTCATCCATGCTGGTCAGGCAGGGCCGCCGACGAGCAAGCCACGAGTTCGCCAACGGTCCATGTCGGCTCCTTGTCGGCTCGGCGGTTCCGAACCGGATCGGCACGCGGCGGTACCGTGCGGCACGAGAATCGGGCTCGCTGCGGACGGATCGACACAGGCCGACACTGAGCAGGCCGCTCCGATACAGCAGTTTCGGACTTTTAATCCGTAGGTTGTGGGTTCGAGTCCCTTGGCCACTCCAATCAGCCGGCCGGTCGGGCACACTCGCAAAAGGAGAACATCCGGCCGCCTCCATCCGTCTCATGGATCATGAGCCGGTCCCCGCTGCGAATCCGTGCCGCCACACCGCAGGACTGCCACGCCATCACCGACCTGCACACATGCTCCCGCGCTGACTACTACCGGGGTGTCATCTCCGATGCCGAACTCGTCGACGCGACCGCTGCCGAGCGTCGTCGTGAGCGGTGGGCGCGGCATCTGCGGTCAGGCGAGCACACGATCTTCCTCGCCGAGTGGGACGGCACGCCGGTGGGCTTCGCGCAGATCGGCGCCTGCCGCTTCCCCGACCCCGATCCGCAGGTGAGCGGGGAACTGCACATGTACGTCGATCCGGGCAGCTTCCGCCGGGGCGTCGGGACCCGACTGCACACCGCGTGCATCCGGGCGCGGCAGCAAGTTCCGATCGCTGCGGCAAGACTCTGGGTCCAAGACTTCAACACCCGGGCCCAGGCCTTCTACCGTGCCCAAGACTGGCGCCCTGACGGTTACCACCGGCCCGACTCCACCCACCTCATCGGCTACCGCCTGACCATCCCCACCGCCGGCACGCAACAGCCGTCAACGGCGAGCTAAAGCATTCAGAAGCCTCCGGCTCCCGGCTTGCGAGGTCACGAAGCCAGTCCGCTCCGCGCAGGACGCTGCCATGATCGACACGGCCATGCCGCCGACCTTTCCGGAGGAGCCATGTCGCAGGCGACGCGCGAGGACGCCGAGCGACTCGCGACGCTGGGTGAGATCTTCTCTCTCACCTTCCTCAAAGAGGTTCCCGAGACCGAAGCGCTCTCGCGCCTGGGCACTCTCCCGGACACACTGCGCCCGCGCACCTTCCAGGAGACCTTTGACGATCACCACTGCTTCGAGGCCGGATACCCGAATCATACGTTCGTGCTGAACCTCGGCAGTTGGACGGCGCTACTGGAACCCGACGGTTGGGACGGCTCGCTCCCCCAGACGCTGACAGCGCTGTCACGGGGCACCGAGGCCGTCTCGGTCAATCGGCACGACTACGCCTGCGACGGCTTCCGCTACGCCGTCGACGGCACGCTGGTCATCGCGTTCGACCCCATGTGGCCGCAGCGGCGCGCCGGCAGTGACCCCGACCGGCTGCTGAAGCAGATGCGCGCGACGTCCCGGCCCTGCTGCTGGCCGGCCTGATCACCGGCACCGTACCCGGCCCAGGCTTCCTGGCCCGACCGGTCCTGTCGGCGCAGATAGAGCCATGGTTCAGTGTCGCGCCGCCCTCCCCCGATTACGGCCTTCACGATCCGGCGATGCGCGCGGCCATCAAGACCGCCCCGCCGCGCCTGCTCCGCAAGGTCGCAGCGCGCGAGACGACACGGCTGGCCGCCGTCCTAGGCCTGGACGGCACCCCGGGACTGGCTGCAGCGGTCGCGAAGGCCGAGCGCGGCGAACCGGTCAGCGTCTCCCCGACTCCCCGCTGGGCATACACGTCCGTTCTTGGCTGGACCGCGCCCGTCAAGTGGCAGGAGCAACCAACGACCCGTCCGCCCAATCCACGATGAGCGAAGACGAGCGCCACGCCGCGCCATGCGAGGCTGGTTCGCTAATGCGTTGAAAGCCGCACTATGGTCCGACCCGCGCATCGCCGCCCGCGTCGCGCTCTACCCACTCACCCAGGGCCCACCGCTATTCCGAGACCCCGCCCAGCAAGCCGCCATCCTGCACGCCCTGCGCGGCGGCCGCGACCCGACCTGACGGAAACCCCCTTTCCCTGGAGTACCCATTCCGGAACCCCGTCCAGGTCAAGCAGGTCCACCTACCTGAGAGGTGCCCCCTTCGTTTACCAGGTCAGCGGCTACTTGTTTCATTGCCTCAGGACCGGTGCCCGGCCAGGCTCGGTCCAGGCGCTCGGGCCGTCGCTCTCTTTGCGGCTGCCCACGCTGGTCTGAGGCTCTCTCATGGCCTGTGCGGTCCGGGCGTCGCCCCAGGGCGGGGAGAGGCTCAAGAGGGGTTTGCTCGGCTCGAAGTAGCGTTGCCCTCCCGGCTCGACAACCAGACGATGGATCGAGCATCGGAGGATCGGTATGGACCGAGTGGTCGTTGGCATGGATCCACACAAACGCTCCGCCACGATCGAGGTGATGGCCGCCGACGAGTCCGTCCTGGTCGGCGGGCGTTACGGCACCGACCGCGACGGTTGGTCGGCACCCGGATGGCAGGTCTTCGACCTGCGGTCAACGACGAACAACTCGCCCTGCTGCGGATCCTGGTCGACCGCCGCCGGTCCCTCGGCGATGACCACACCCGGATGATCGCCCAGTTGCATCGGCTG
>NZ_BAAAMR010000036.1:0-83353 GCF_039529375.1 Actinomadura napierensis | reverse complement strand
GACCAACCCGCGTTCGTCCAGGTCGCCGGGGACGACCTCGGCGCCGGCTCCGGCGAGCGCGCGGGCGGCGGGGCCGCGCACGTCGCGGGTCAGGGCGCGGACGCGCCAGCCGCCCGCGAGGAGGTGCCGGGCGGCCGCGCCGCCCTGCTTCCCGGTGGCCCCGGTCACCAGAACGATCTTGTCGTCGCGATGGCCGCCGCCGCTTCGGTCACTGCCGTGTTCGATCATGACGACCAGCCTGTCCCGCGCCCGCGGCTCGGGAAAGTGGCCCATCTGCCACCCATCGCGGGTTTCGTGCCATCCTGGCGCCATGCCCCCGTTCGAGCGCATCGCCGCCTATGCCCCGAAGGGGGTCACCGCGCTGAGCCTCGGGATCGCGGGCTCGGTGTTCGGTCCCCGCGACGGCGTCCCGCCGTTCGATCTCGGTCTCTGCGCCGAGCGGCCGGGCCCGCTGCGCACCGAACTCGGTCTTGAAGTGCACATCGGCCACGGACCCGAGCTGATCGCCGCAGCCGACCTCGTCCTGCTGCTGCCCGGCGCCGGGTTCCGCGACGCGCCCCCGGACGTCGTGGACGCGCTCCGGGAAGCCCACGGAAGAGGCGCGACCATCGCGGCCCATTGCGTCGGGACGTTCCTGCTCGCGGCGGCCGGGCTCGCGGACGGCCTCGACGTCACGACGCACTGGCGCCACGCCGGCGAACTCGAGGCGACGCACCCCCGGGTCACCGTCCGCCCGGACGCCCTCTACATCGACCACGGCACGGTCGCGACCGGGGCCGGGGCGGCGGCGGGCCTGGACCTCTGCCTCCACCTGCTGCGCCGGGACCACGGTGCGGCCCTCGCCAACCGGGTCGCCCGCGACCTCGTGACACCGCCGCACCGGGACGGCGGCCAGGCCCAGTACATCGACGCGCCCATCCCGTCCGGCGGGGACGACCGGCGGCTGGCCGACGTGATCGCGTGGGCGCGCGGCAACCTGGACCGGCGGCTGCCGGTGGACGAGCTGGCGGTGCGGGCGCTGATGAGCCGCCGGTCGTTCGCGCGCCGGTTCAAGGCCGCGACCGGCGCCACGCCCCACGCGTGGCTGCGCGCGCAGCGGCTCGACCTGGCCGAGGAACTCCTGGAGACCACGGACCTGCCGGTCCAGGAGATCGCCCGCCGGGTCGGCTACCGCGACGCGGCCGTGCTGCGCGAGCAGTTCACGCTGCGCCGCGGCGTCCCGCCCCGCACCTACCGCCGCACCTTCTCCCGGAGCCGACCCGTCGCGCGGTGACCACCGACGACCCCGGCGGCGTAGGCGACGTCCGAGGAGCAGCCGGCCTGCCGCGGCGCCGGGCGGTCAGCGATCGCGGGCTGCGGGGTCGTGATGGGCCAGGAGGGTGCGGGTCATGCGTTCGAAGGCGGTCCGGTCGGCGGCGGAGAGCGGGGCCAGCAGGTCGTCGTCCAGTTCCGCCGCGCGGCGGGTGACCTCGTCCAGCTCCGCGCGGCCCTCGGCGGTCGGCTCGACCACGTAGCGGCGCCGGTCGGACGGATCGCGCTCGCGGCGCACGAGCCCGGCCGCCTCCAGCCGGCCGACCACCTCGACCAGGTCGCTCGGGTCGATGCGCAGCCGCGTGCCCAGCTCGCGCTGCGAGGCCGGGGACGCGTCGTCCAGCGCGGCCAGCACGGCGAAGTGCCAGAGCCCGAGGCCGTGCTCGTCCATCAGCCGGCCCATCCGGACGCGGCCCGCGCGTCCCACCCGGGCCAGCACGAACGTGGTGATGCCGAGCAGGCGAGGCGGCAGCGGCCCTGCGGTGTCGTCCATCCGCCTATTGTAGGGTTACCCCCATCATTGGTAAGCACCCACGAATAGGAGGGCGCCATGGACGCGCTCTACCCGCGGCTGCTGGTGGACGACTTCGACGCCTGCGCCCGGTTCTACGAGGCCGCGCTGGACGAACTGCTCGGCGTCCGGCCGGTCAAGCTGCTCCCCGACGCCCAGTACGCCAACTGGGACCTCGGCGGCGAGTGCGTGCTGGTCGTCATGGGACGCGCCCGGATGGCGGAGACCGTCGGCACCGCGGACCTGCCCGCACCGTCCGGCCAGGACGGCTCGATGCTGGTGTTCCGGGTGGACGACGTCGACAAGGCCGCCGCCGCGCTCGCCGCGCTCGGCGGCGTCCCGGTCACCGAACCGGCGGACCGGCCGGAATGGGGACCGGGGCTGCGGACGGCGCACCTGCGCGACCCCGGCGGCACCCTGCTGGAACTCCAGTCGTACTGATCCGGTCGCCCGGGTCGGGGCCCCGGCACGGCGGGGCGGTCGGGCGGGGCGCTCGGCCCGGCGGAGGGGCGCTCCGCCGGGCCGACCCGGTGTGAGCCCGTGCCCACAGCACATCACGCACGCCGAGACGGACGCTTGTTCCTCGGCGACGAAAAGGAACGCGCCACCCCGCAGGCGACTGACAGGACGGGGGTCCGTCAGTCGTCGTCGCGGGACGCCTCGGCCAGCGGCAGCAGCACCTGGAAGCGCGTGTCGCCCGGCAGCGACTCCACCTTGATGTCGCCGCCGTGCCGGTCCGCGACGATCCGCCAGGAGATGTCCAGGCCGAGGCCCGTCCCCTGCCCGACCGGCTTGGTGGTGAAGAACGGCGTGAAGATCCGGTCGATGTTCTCCTCGGGGATGCCGCAGCCGGTGTCGGCGATCTCCACCATCGCCTGGTCGTTCACGCGGGCCGTGCGGATCGTGAGCGTGCCCGAGCCGTCCATCGCGTACAGCGCGTTCACGATCAGGTTCGTCCAGACCTGGTTCAGCTCCGCCGCGTACACCGGGACGGGCGGCAGCGACTCGTCGTAGACGGTCTTGACCGTCACGCCGGGCCCGAACTTGCGCTTGAGCATCGTCAGCGTGCTGTTCAGCAGCTCGCGCAGGTCGACCCGCTGGTAGGCGGCGCGGTCCAGCTGGGAGTACTGGCGCGCGGAGTCCAGCAGCGCGGTGATCCGGTCCATCGCCTCGGAGATCTCCGCCTGGAGCTGCCCGACCTCCATCACCTCCGCCAGCCACCGGACCGCCGCGGGCAGGTGCTCCCCGGCCGCCTGCGCGACCTCCGCGGCCTCCTCGACCCCGATCCCGGCGGAGACGAGGCCGGGCGCCAGGTCCCAGGCGTCCCCGACGCCGTGCTCCTCCAGCCAGTCGCCCAGCTCGTCCTCGGCGTCGCTGACCTCCAGCGGGCTGCGCCGCGCGCCGGGGGTGGCGGCCAGCGTCGGCCGCAGCGCCACGAGCGCCGCCAGCCGCGTACAGTCGGCGCCCTGCGCGGCGAGGTCGGCCAGGCTCTTCTGCGCGGCGAGCAGCCGGTCGCCGAGCTCGGCGCTGGCCCGCGCCGCGGCGGCGGCCGGGTTGTTCAGCTCGTGGGTGAGGCCCGCGGTGATCGTGCCGAGCGCGGTGAGCCGCTCGCGCTGGTCGACGGCGCGCCGCAGGTTCGTCATCCCGAAGAAGATCCCGGCCAGCAGGTGCGTGGCCATCGGGAACCACTTGCGGACGGCCTTGCTGAACTTGCGGGCCGGCAGCACGAACACCCGCGACGGCCGCGCCGCCCGGAGCGTGTGCTGGTACTTCTGCTCGATCTGGCCGTCCAGGTACGCCTGGACGGCGCCGCCGTAGGTGCCGGGGCGGGACGTCCGGCTGGTCTCGACGGCATGGTCCCGGACCTGCTGGCTCATCACCATCTCGCCGTCCAGCAGCACGTACAGGAACTCGGCGGGTTCGCCCTGCGCACAGATCACCCCGTCCGCGGGGATCTCCGCGACGGTCCCGCAGGCCGACAGCCATTCCAGCTTCTGGTCGTCCAGGTCCTCGAAGAGGAACAGCGAGCGCAGCTCCTCCGGCGATGCGGTGATGGTCGTCATGCCTGCTCCAGGTAGCGGTGGACGAGGGCGACGGCCATCGCGCCGTCGCCGACGGCGGACGCGACGCGCTTCATCGACTCCGCGCGGACGTCGCCCGCGGCGAACACGCCGGGGACGCTGGTCTCCAGGTGGTAGGGCTGGCGGGCGAGCGGCCACCCGGCCGGACGGCGGCCCCCGGCGACCAGGTCGGGGCCGGTGACGACGTACCCGCGCTCGTCGCGCTCGACGAAGCCGTCCAGCCAGTCCGTGCCCGGTTCGGCGCCGATGAACACGAACAGCCAGTGCGCGTCGATGGTCTTCTTGCCGCCCGGCCACGCGAACGTGAGGCGTTCGAGGCGGTCGGCGCCCTCCGCGGCGCAGACCGTCTTGCCGGTGTGCACCTCGATGTTGGGCGTCTCCTCGATCTGCTCGATCAGGTAGTGCGACATCGACTTCTCCAGGCCGTCCGCCCGGACGATGATGTGCACCTTCTTGGCGTACTTCGCCAGGTGGACGGCGGCCTGGCCGGCGGAGTTGGCGCCGCCGACGACGGCGACCTCCTCGTCCGCGCACGACGGCGCCTCGGTGAGCGCCGCGCCGTAGTACACGCCGCGTCCCACGAAGTCCTCCACGCCCTCGGCGTTCAGCCGCCGGTAGGAGACGCCGCTGGCGAGGATCACGGCGTGCGCGGCGATCTCGGTGCCGTCGGCCAGCCGCGCCACCCGCGCCGTACCGTGCGACTCCAGCGCGGTGACCTCGCCGGCCTGCAGCAGCTCCGCGCCGAACCGGTCGGCCTGCCGGCGGGCCCGGTCGGCGAGCTGCGCGCCGGTCACCCCGTCGGGGAAGCCGAGGTAGTTCTCGATCCGCGAGCTCTGCCCCGCCTGGCCGCCGAGGGCGCGCCGCTCCACGACGACGGTCCTCAGCCCCTCCGACGCCCCGTACACCGCGGCGCCGAGCCCGGACGGGCCGCCGCCCACCACGATCAGGTCGTAGAAGCCGGTGGACGGGGTGCTCGGCAGCCCGATCACCGACGCCAGCTGCGCGTCCGTCGGCGCGCACAGCGTCTTCCCGTCGGCCGTGACGACCAGCGGCAGCTCCGGCGAGCCCGCCGCCGTGACCAGCTCGGCGCCCTCGGGGTCGGTGTCCATCAGCCAGGTGTAGGGGGCCTGGTGGCGGGCCAGGAAGTCGCGGACCTCGTAGCAGCGGGCCGACCAGCGGTGCCCGACGACCCGCAGCTCGGCGGGCCGGGACCGGTCGGTGCGCCGCCACGCGTCCAGCTGCGCGTCGATCACCGGGTAGAACTTCTCCTCCGGCGGGTTCCACGGCTTCAGCAGGTAGTGGTCCAGGTCGACGACGTTGATCGCGCGGATCGCGGCGTCGGTGTCGGCGTAGGCGGTCAGCAGGACCCGGCGCGCGTACGGGAACAGGTCCATGGCGCGTTCCAGGAACTCCACGCCGTTCATCTCGGGCATCCGGTAGTCGGCGAGCAGGACGGCCGTGTCGTCGCCGCGCAGCCGCAGCTCGCTCAGCGCGTCCAGGGCCTGCCGCCCGGACTCGGCGCGGACGATCCGGTACGACTCGGCGTACCGGCGGCGCAGGTCGCGTGCCACCGCCCGGGACACGCCCGGATCGTCGTCGACCGTCAGCAGCACTGGTTTGGACACACGTCCCCCTCATCCCATGACATCCCCGGGCAAAAGCCTACGTGGCCCGCGCCCGCCGCGTCCCGCCCGCGCCGTCCGGCCGCGACCCCGGCGCCCCGCGGCCGGGACCGCATCGGTAATGATCGTCGCATGGACCTGCGTGTTGCGCTGATCGGATACGGCACCGGGGGCTCGGTGTTCCACGCGCCCCTGATCTCCTCGGTGCCGGGGCTGCGGCTCGCCGCCGTGGTCACGGGGAATCCGGAGCGGGCGCGCGCCGTCGCGGAGCGCTACCCGGAGACGAGCGTCCTCGGCAGCCCGGACCGGCTGTGGGAGGCCTCCGGAGGCTACGACCTGGTGGTGGTCGCCGCGCCGAACCGGCAGCACGTCCCGCTGGCCCGCACGGCGCTGACCTCGGGCCTGCCGGTCGTCGTGGACAAGCCGGTCGCGGCGACGGCGGCGGACGCCCGGTCGCTGGCGGCGCTGAGCGCCGTCCGGGGGCTGCCGGTGATCCCGTTCCACAACCGGCGCTGGGACGGGGACTACCGGACCGTCTGGCGGCTGGCCGGGTCCGGGACGCTCGGCGACGTGCTGCGGTTCGAGTCCCGGTTCGAGCGCTGGCGGCCCGAGGTGAAGGCGGGCTGGAAGGAGAGCGCGGACCCGCGCGACGCCGGCGGCATCCTCTACGACCTCGGGTCCCACCTGATCGACCAGGCGATCGCGCTGTTCGGACGCCCCGAGCGCGTCTTCGCCGAGATCGACACGCGCCGGCGGGGCGCCGCGGCGCCCGACGACGTGTTCGTCGCGCTCGAGCACCGCGGCGGGGTCCGCTCCCACCTGTGGGCGAGCGCCACCGCCGCGCAGCTCGGGCCGCGCTTCCGCGTCCTCGGCAGCCGCGCCTCCTACACGGTGAGCGGCATGGACGGGCAGGAGGACTCGCTGCGCGCGGGCCTCACCCCGAGGGACCCCGGCTACGGCATCGCGCCGCCCGAGTCGTACGGGAGGGTCGGCGCACCGGGCGACGACCGCGCCGAGGCCACCGCCCCCGGCGCCTACCACGAGTTCTACGCGGGGGTGGCGCGCACGCTGCGCGGCGAGGCGCCGCCGCCGGTCACGCTCACCGACGCGATCGCGAGCCTGGAGGTCATCGAGGCCGCCCTCCGCTCCGCCCGCGAGGGCACCGTCATCGACACCCGGACGCACTGACAGGCCACCGGACCACGGCCGGCGGCGTCCGCTCGGTCAGTAGCGCAGGTCGGCGAGCACGCCGTAGTGGTCGGACGCGACGACGCCGTCCACCGGCTCGACGCCCAGAAGCTCGCAGTGGACGGGATGTCCGGCGCCGCCCGCGCGGGGCCATGCGGAGAAGATGTGGTCGATGCGGCGGTCCGGCCACAGGACGGGCCGCGCCCACGGGTTCGCGTTGCTCCAGGTGTGGCCCGGCGTCCCGTCGCCCGCCATCTCCCACGCGTCGTAGAAGACGACTCCAGGCGCGCCCACGGCGGCGTGTCCGGTGAGCATGCGGATCTCGTCGGAGTCGGGCCCGGCGTTGAAGTCGCCCGCCACCACCACCGGCGTCTCCCGTCCCGCTGTCTCGCGCACGTAGGCGGCGAGGTCGCGCACCTGCTCCTGCCGCTGCCCGCTGTGCCCCAGCTTGTAGGCCAGCCCGACGCCGAACACGTGGAGGGCGCCGCGCGGTCCCCGGACCGTGGCGGACACGGCGAGGCCGCCGTCGGTGCCGTCCGGGTCGCCGAGCCGCCGCTCACCGGTCCGTTCCTGCGGCCAGCGCGACAGGACCGCGATCCCCGAGCGGCCGCCCGCCGCGGCCCCGTAGGCGGACCCGCCGAAGACGCCGTGCGGGAGCCCGAGCGCCTCGCCGAGCCGAGCCGCCAGCGAGTCGTCCTCGTCCTCCCACGCCTCCACCAGGACGAGCACGTCGGGCGCCGCGCCGCGGAGGATCCCGATGATCGCCGCCTCGCGCTCCTTGTAGGGGCCGTAGCGGTCCCAGACGTTCCAGGTCGCCACCCGGCACGTCGTCTCGATCAACGGCCCGTACGGCGCCTCGATGTCATAGCCCATGCGGTGAGCGTGTCATCGCGGCCGCCGCGCCACCATCCCGCCTGTCACAAAGCGGCCACGCGTCACAGCACGGAGACGTGGACGTGGTCGTAGTGGTTCTGGGTGACGCTGCCGCGGTCCTCCATCTGGCGCCATCCGCCGCTGCCGCGCATGTCGTAGATGCGCTGCCGCCAGATCACGTACTTGATGCCGAGCCGGGACGCGTTGTCGATCACGTACTGGGCGACGCGGTCGCCGTGCGCCTTGGCCGACGCGCTCGGCATCTTCCCGCCGGTGCTCTCCATGAAGTCGCAGGCGGTCCCGGAGCCGTGGTCCTGCGGGTCCCCGGGGCGCGAGCAGCCGATGGTGGGGAACGGCCCGAACTTCCCGTCGATGTCCTGGAGGGCCGTCCGCATCCGCGCGGTCATCGAGTTGCCGGCGATCGGCGACTTGGTGCCGGAGACGCCGTCGGGCTTGCCGCCGCCCGCCGGGGCCTTCGGCACCTCGGGCTTGTACTTGGCGAGCAGCTTCTTGACGCGGGCGCGCTGGCCCTCCAGGTCGTCGATCTCCTTGCGCACCCCGTCCAGCTCCGCCTGCGCCGCCCGGTGCGACTGCGCCGCCTTGGCGTTCAGCGCCTGCAGGCTCTCGACGCGGCGGCCGTTGTCCTGGCTGATGTGCTCGATCACCGAGGCGTCGCGCAGCGCCGAGACCGGATCGCCGGAGGTGACCATCGGGATCACGTCGAGCCGTCCGGTCATGTAGGTGGTGGAGGCGATCCGGACGACCGACAGCCGCGCCGCGCCGTACTCCCGGTCGGCGCGCTCGGCGTCGGCGCCCGCCCGCTCGGCGGACTTCTTCGCCTCCTCCAGCGAGATCAGCTCGCCGCGGTACTGCTTGGACAGCGTGTCCGCGCGCTTCTCGAGCTTCGCGTACTCCTTCTTGAGGTCCTTCTTCGGCTCGGCCGGGACGCGGGCGGCGCCGCCCGCCGCCGGGGGCAGTGCCGCCGACATCCCCACCGCGAGGACCAGCACCGCCAGCCGCCGCGCCGTCCGGCGCCCGCCGGCGGGGCGCGCCGTCCTGCCGTAGGGACCGAGGGCCGCCACAGATCACTCCCAGATAACAGAGGCGAAGATTGGCGGGCACGCTACCACAATCACCAGAAACCATCAGACATTCGGAAGATCACACAACGTCACGTCATCGTCACCGAAAGGGTGATGGAACGCGGGAAAGGGGGCCGGACCGCCGACGGGCGGTCCGGCCCCTCCCCCGTGCCGCCGGGAGGGGTCCGGCGGCTTCCTGTCAGATCCCGACGAGGTCCTCCCAGCGCGGGACCCGCGGTTCCCAGCGCAGCCGCAGCCCGGCCTCGCGGGGCGTCCGGTCCCCTTTGCGGTTGTTGCAGCGGCCGCACGCCAGGACGGTGTTCTCCCAGGTGTTCCCGCCGCCGCGCGACTGCGGGTGCACGTGGTCGATCGTGTTGCCGCGCTGCCCGCAGTAGCCGCAGCGGCCCCGGTCGCGCAGGTAGACGCCGCGCTTGCTCCAGGGCGGACGGCGCCCGTGCCGCCAGCGCATCGCGACGTACCGGACGAGCCTGAGGACCCGCGGCACCGGGAATCGGCCGATGGTCCGGCCCTCCTCGGCCTCCTCCACGACGGCCACCTCGCGGACCAGCATGCGGATGGCGTGCCGCAGGTCCACTTTTTGTAATGGCTCGTACGACGCGTTCAGGACGAGCACGTTCACCGGGTCACCTCCCACCCCGGACCGCTGTCCCGCCAGGATTCGAACCTGGATAACCGCATTAACGGTGCGGCGTTCTGCCGTTGAACTACGAGACAATGGATCGGAAATTCTCCGCCTTCCGGGCATTTCCCGGAAGCCTCCATCAGAATGCCGACGCACGCCCCACCAGGGCAACGGTTTTTCCCACCCACTTCAGACGGCCCCACCTCGCCCCGGCCCCCGGCGCCCCCACGCCCCCCTCCGGGACGCACGGCGGCGGGTTGGCGCGGCGTTCAGGAGGGTGGGGGTGCGGCGGGGCGGGCCATCTGCGGCATCGCCTCGGCCACCTCACGCCACCATTGGTCCTCAGAGGGGCCGGCGGGTGGGGGCGACGCGCGCGAGGTCGGGTCGGGCGGGCTCGGGGCCGGCAGGCGGGCAGGTGGGATGAGTTCGATGGCGGCGGGGCAGTCGGGACAGTCGGTGCCGGTCCAGCCAAGGCGGACGGTGGCGGACCCGGAGTCGCCGGGAGGGCGGGCCGGCGGGCCGGTGCCCCAGAAGCGCAGGACGTCGGCGGCGGACACCGCACGTTCATGCCCTGTGGAGCGGGTGCGGTCGCGGTGGCCCCGGCCGAGCCAGGCCGTCTGCTCGGCCACCAGCTGCCAGGTCAGCCCGCGGACGAGGTTGGCGGCGGCGAGCATGCTCGCGTAGGACACGTGCCGCGCGGCGACCTCCGGCAGGCCGAAGCGGTGCAGGCCGGACGTGTCGACGCGGGCGCGAGCGCCGTCGCCCGTATCGAGGGTGACGAACACCGAGACCCACTCGCGGCCAAGGGCGAACCGCTCCGGTTCGGCGGGCGGCGGCGATCCGGGCAGGATCCGCCGGGAGTCCAGGTCGGCGACGGTGCCGTCCACGGCGGCGGCCAAAGTGCGGGCGGCCAGCCGGGCGGCCTGCGCGGACCGCGGCTGCCCGGCGGGCGGGCCGGACGCGGTGACCGCGATGTGCCGGCGGGCGCCGACGACCGTTCCGAGCCGGCCGGGCGGCGCGGCGAGCCGGTGGAACCGGGTCTTCAGCTCGCCGGACGGGCGGGTGACCGGTTCGACGACGAGGCTGGCGGATTCGAGCATCGCGGCGGCCTCGCGTGCGAGGGCGCCGTCGCCGATGGCGTCCGGCAGGAAGCCGGGCTCAGGGAGCGTCCTCGACTGCGTCGCCACCAGGAACCGCGTGGTCACCGACTCCGGGACCTCCAGCTCGAACCGCCCGCCCATGGGCCGCCTCCCCCACTCGCCGCACCTGAGGGTTTCAGCGTGGCCGCGGGCGCGGGCGGAGGGAACCGGAACGGGGTTCTGTGGAAAAGTCCGGTCGGCCGGGCGAACGTCCCGGTGGCAGGGGGATCAGGGCAGGGCCGAGACCGGGGCCTGGTACTCCAGGGACTCGCGCTCGACCCGGAAGCCGAGCTCCTCGTTGACCGCCAGCATGTGCTCGTTGTCGCCCAGGTTGTCGGTCTCGATCTCGCGCACCTCGGGGCGCTCGCCGGCGAGCCACTGGAGCATGGCGGCCTTGACCCAGATGCCGAGGCGGCGCCCGCGGTGCTCGGGGGCGACGGCCGTGTCGTACTGGGCGGCGCGGCCGGCGGCGTCGTGCGGGACGACGATCTCGGTGAAGCCGGCGACGACGGTGCCGGAGGAGTCGAGGGCGGCGACGGTGTAGAGGTCGTCGCCGCGCTTGGCGACCACCTCGGCCGTCTCGCGGACGCGGTGCGCGTCCCAGGGGGCGCCCTCGTACTCGGCGAGGTCGGCCATGGCGTGCTTGGCGTGCGCGAGGGCGGTGGCGTGCTCGTCGGGCACGACGCCCTGCCAGCGGATCAGCCGGTAGCCCTCGGGGCCCTCCGCGACCAGCCGGGCGATCCGGTCCGGGGGGATCTCGTCCAGCCGCAGCAGCATGCCGCGCAGGGTGAGCACGCACTCGAAGCCGTGCGACTCCAGGAACGGGACGGCGGGGGTGCCGGCGTTCACCTGGGCGATCACGCTGGTGCGGCCGTCGGCGCGCAGGCCGCCGGCGGCGGCGGCGAGCAGCCGGCGGCCGAGGCCGCGGCGGCGGTGCCCCGGCCGGACCTGGATGTCGATCTCGGCGGGACGGTCCGTCCCCGGTGCGCCGGGCAGCCGCAGCGCGGCGACGGCGGCCAGCCGGCCGCCGTCGGGGACCCCCCACAATCGCTGCCGCGACCCGGGGTCGCCGCCGAGGAGACGGCCGGCCGTCTGCTCCGGCTCGGGCGCGGGCTCGCCCGCCGGGTCGCCGCCGTGCACGGCCGACAGCACGCCGTGCCACTCCCGGATCTGCGCGTCCGTCGGATCATCGAGCGCGATGACGTCCATCCGACTGTTGTACCTGATCCCCGTCCGCCGCGACCGGGCACCCGGGCAACCCGTGGTTTCGGACGTCTGGAAGGCCGTTCAGCAACCGCGCGAGAACGCCTCCAGGATGCGCTCGGCGGCGAGCGCCGGGGTGAGGGTCCCGTCCGCGACGCTCTTCTCCAGGCCGGGCGCGAGGTCGCGGACGGCGGGGTGGGCGTGCAGCTCGCCGAGCAGCCGCTCGCGGACCATCGCCCACGTCCAGCCGACCTGCTGGCGGCGGCGCCGCGCCTCCAGCGCGCCGGACTCGCGCAGCCGCTCCTGGTGCCCGACGATCTCGTCCCACACCCGGTCCAGGCCGGCGCCCTCCTTGGCGCTGCAGGTCAGGACGGGGGTGTCGCGGACGCGCTCGTCGCTGCGCAGCAGCCGCAGCGCGCCCGACAGCTCGCGGGCGGCGCGCTTGGCCTCCATCGTGTGGTCGCCGTCGGCCTTGTTGACCGCGATGACGTCGGCCAGCTCGAGGACGCCCTTCTTGATCCCCTGGAGCTGGTCGCCGGTGCGGGCGAGGGTGAGGAACAGGAACGAGTCGACCATCTCGGCGACGGTCGTCTCCGACTGCCCGACCCCGACCGTCTCGACGAGGACGACGTCGTATCCGGCGGCCTCCATCACGACCATCGCCTCGCGGGTGGCCTTGGCGACGCCGCCGAGCGTCCCGGCGGTCGGCGAGGGGCGGATGAACGCGTCCGGGTCGACGGCGAGGCGCTGCATCCGGGTCTTGTCGCCGAGGATGCTGCCGCCGGTGCGGGTGGAGGACGGGTCGACGGCCAGCACCGCGACCTTGTGCCCCTCCCCCGTCAGCCTCGTGCCGAGCGCGTCGATGAACGTGGACTTGCCGACGCCCGGCACGCCGGTGATCCCGACGCGGCGGGCGTTCCCGGTGTGCGGGGTCAGCTCGACCAGCAGCCGCTGCGCCAGCTCCCGGTGGTCGGGGCGGGCCGACTCGACCAGCGTGATCGCCCGCGCGATCCACGCCCGCGACCCGTCCCGGACCCCGGACGCGTAGTCCTGGAGTTCCGGCTTCACTGCCCGGAATGCCCCAGTTTGGCGGTCAGCTCGTCCAGCAGCCCGATCGCGGCGTCGGCGAGGACGGTGCCGGGCGGGAAGATCGCGGCGGCGCCGGCGGCGCGCAGCTCGTCGAAGTCCTGCGGCGGGATGACCCCGCCCACGACGATCATGATGTCGTCGCGGCCGAGCGCGGCCAGCTCCTCGCGCAGCGCGGGCACCAGGGTGAGGTGGCCGGCGGCGAGGGAGTTGACGCCGACGATGTGCACGTCGGCCTCGACCGCCTGCCGGGCGACCTCGCCCGGCGTCTGGAACAGCGGGCCCACGTCGACGTCGAAGCCGAGGTCGGCGAAGCCGGTCGCGATCACCTTCTGGCCGCGGTCGTGGCCGTCCTGGCCCATCTTCGCGACGAGGATGCGGGGCCGGCGGCCCTCCTCCTGCTCGAAAGCGGCGGTCGCGGCGCGCGCCTTCTCGATGCTCGACACCTTCCCAGCCTCTTCCCGGTACACCCCGGAGATCGTACGGATCTGCGCGGCGTGCCGCCCGTACGCCTTCTCCAGCGCGTCGGAGATCTCGCCGACGGTCGCCTTCGCGCGGGCGGCGTCGATGGCGAGGGCGAGCAGGTTGTGGTCCAGATCGGACGGGCGGGTGCCGTTCTCGGCGGCCTCGGCCGCGGCGGTGATCGCGCCGAGCGCGGCCTGCGTGGCGGGCTCGTCGCGCTCCTCGCGCAGCCGCCGCAGCTTCTCGATCTGCTGCGCGCGCACGGAGGCGTTGTCGACCTTGAGGACCTCGATCTGCTCCTCGACGTCCGGCCGGTACTTGTTGACGCCGATGACGGGCTGGCGGCCGGAGTCGATGCGGGCCTGGGTGCGGGCCGCGGCCTCCTCGATGCGCAGCTTCGGCAGGCCCTCGTCGATCGCCTTGGCCATGCCGCCGGCCTTCTCGACCTCGGTGATGTGCCCCCACGCGCGGCGGGCCAGGTCATAGGTGAGGCGCTCGACGTAGTTGCTGCCGCCCCACGGGTCGATCGTCCGGGTCGTCCCGGACTCCTGCTGGAGCAGCAGCTGGGTGTTGCGGGCGATGCGGGCGGAGAAGTCGGTCGGCAGCGCGAGCGCCTCGTCCAGCGCGTTGGTGTGCAGCGACTGGGTGTGGCCCTGCGTGGCGGCCATCGCCTCGACGCAGGTGCGGGCGACGTTGTTGAACACGTCCTGCGCGGTCAGCGACCAGCCGGACGTCTGGGAGTGCGTGCGCAGCGACAGCGATTTGGGGTTCTTCGGGTCAAACTGCTTCACCAGCTTCGCCCACAGCAGGCGGGCGGCGCGCAGCTTGGCAACCTCCATGAAGAAGTTCATGCCGATCGCCCAGAAGAACGACAGGCGCGGTGCGAACGCGTCGATGTCCAGGCCCGCCTCGCGGCCCGCGCGGATGTACTCCACACCGTCGGCGAGGGTGTAGGCCAGCTCCAGGTCGGCGGTGGCCCCGGCCTCCTGGATGTGGTAGCCGGAGATCGAGATGGAGTTGTACTTCGGCATCCGCTGCGAGGTGTACGCGAAGATGTCGGAGATGATCCGCATCGACGGCGCCGGCGGGTAGATGTAGGTGTTGCGGACCATGAACTCCTTGAGGATGTCGTTCTGGATGGTCCCCGCGAGGCCCTCCGGCTTCACCCCCTGCTCCTCGGCCGCGGCGATGTACAGCGCCAGGACGGGCAGCACCGCGCCGTTCATGGTCATCGACACGCTCATCTTGTCCAGCGGGATGCCGTCGAAGAGCTGCCGCATGTCGTAGATCGAGTCGATCGCCACCCCGGCCATGCCGACGTCGCCGGCCACGCGCGGGTGGTCGGAGTCGTAGCCGCGGTGGGTGGCCAGGTCGAACGCGACCGACAGGCCCTTCTGCCCGGCGGCGAGGTTGCGCCGGTAGAAGGCGTTGGACTCCTCGGCGGTGGAGAACCCGGCGTACTGGCGGATCGTCCACGGCTGGGTGGCGTACATCGCCGGGTACGGGCCGCGCAGGTACGGGGCGACGCCCGGCAGGGTGCCGAGGAAGTCGAGCCCGGCGAGGTCGTCGCCGGTGTAGAGCGGCGGGACGCCGATGCCCTCAGGGGTGTCCCAGGTGTGGGCCTCGGGCTCCTTGCCGGTGGCGTCGGCCACGGCGGCGCGCCACCGCTTGGCGGCCTCGTCGGCGGGGGGCGCCGTCCCGAGCTCGATCTCGGTGAAGTCGGGGATCATTCGTTCACTCCCAGATCGTCGAGGGTGGTCTCCAGCGCCTCGATCGCGTCGCATCCGGCGTGCACGCGGGCGTCGACCCCCTCGTAGGTTCCCTTACCCGCGAGCCAGACCTTCACAGCACCGGCGTCCTTCAGAACGCGGGCCGCCGCGGCGGCCTTCTCCTCGTACAGCTTGTCGCTGGAGCAGATGCAGGCGACGGCCGTGCCGGACGCCGCGAACTCCTCGGGCGCGCCGGCGACCGTCTCGATGCCGCCGGCCTGGAACAGGTTGGCGGCGAACGACGCGCGCGCGGTGTGCACGGCGATGGGGCCCAGCGTGGCGAGGAAGACCTTCGGGCGGGCGCCGGCGGCCTCGGCGTGGGCGTCGGACCGGTCGCGGAGCGCCTCGAAGTCCTGCGCGTACGTGACGACGGGAAGCCCGCCGCCGGGTCGCGTGGGGGCGGCGCCGCGCTCGGGCAGCTTCTCGGCCAGGTTCGGGAACTCGCTGACGCCGGTGAGCGGGGCCTTGCGGCGGGCGATGTCCTTGCGGCGGTGCGCCCAGGTCGCGGCGATCCGGTCGGCGACCAGCCCCGATCCGAGGGCGGCGGCGAGGCCGCCGGCCTTCTCGATCTCGGTGAACCACGTCCAGGCGGCCTGGGCGAGTTCCTCGGTGAGGCTCTCGGCGTACCAGGAGCCGCCGGCCGGGTCGACGACGCGGGCGAGGCTCGACTCCTCCAGCAGCAGCGTCTGGGTGTTGCGGGCGATGCGGCGGGCGAAGTCGTCGGGCAGGCCGAGCCGGGCGTCGAACGGCTGCACCGTGACGGCGTCGGCGCCGCCGACCCCGGCGGCGAACGCCGCGACGGTGGTGCGCAGCATGTTCACCCACGGGTCGCGGCGCGTCATCATCGCCGACGAGGTCACCGCGTGGATCCGCGCGGCCGTCCCGTCGGCGGCGCCGCTGACCTCGGCGACCCGGGTCCACAGCCGGCGCAGCGCGCGCAGCTTGGCGATCGAGGAGAACTGGTCGGCGTTGACCGCGACCCGGAACTCGATCTGCCCGAACGCCTCGTCCACGCCCAGCCCGGCGCCGGTGAGGGCGCGCAGGTAGGCGACGCCCGCGGCGACCACCGCGCCCAGTTCCTCGGCGTCGGAGCCGCCCGCGTCGTGGTAGGCGGTGCCGTCGGCGACGATGGCCCGCAGCTTCGGGAACTCCCGGACGCACCGGACGGCCAGCGCCGCCGCCTCGTCCAGGGATCCGGCGGTGCCGGTGCGGGCCTGGAGCCCGAGCGGGTCGGCGCCGAGGCTGCCCGACGCGGCCGGCCCGTTCCCGCGCTCGGTGACCAGCGCGAGGAAGGCGTCGGCGGCCTCGGCCGTGCGGTCGCCCGCGTCCAGCACGACGGGCGCGAGGTCGAGGAGCACGCCGCGCAGCGTCTCGGGGAGCGCGGCCACGGGCGTCCCGCCGTCGCCGAGCCGCAGCCAGACCGAGGTGACGCCGTTCTCCAGGTCGGCGAGGATCGCCTCGCGGGTGACGGCCGGGTCCGGGTGGGCGTGCGGCTGCCGGACGTCCCAGCCGGCGAGGCCCTCGCCGTCGGGCCGGACCTCGCGCACGCGGGGGGCCAGCCCGGGGCGTCCCGGCGGGGCGTCGTCGCGGGTGTAGAGCGCCGCGATCGGCACTCCGTCGTAGGACTCGCGGGTCAGCAGGCCCTCGATCTCGCCGAGGGGGGTCTCCTCGGTCGCCGCGCCGGACTTGCGCAGCACCCCCTTCACCATCTCCCGCCACCGGTCCCGCTCGGCCGGGGGGAAGGCGGCGGCCAGTTCGAGTTCTTCAGGCGGCACCGTCATGCCCAGGATGGTAAGCGCACGCCTACACCCCGTCCGAGACCGGGTCCCGTTCACCAGAACCGGATTCGCCCCGCGGCCCGCCACCGGTTAGCGATCCGGCCTCGGGGAAAGGGGCACCGCATGACGTTGGATGCGCTGCCCGGTGACCTCTACCACATGCAGGAGCTGCTCGACGAGCGCGAGAAGGAGATCCTCGGGCGGGTGCGCGGCTTCCTGGAGGCGAAGGTCGCGCCGATCGCGAACGACTGCTGGGCGCGCGCGGAGTTCCCGTTCGACCTCGTCCCGCAGTACGGCGAGCTGGGCGTGGCCGGGCTGGCCTACGACGAGTGCCCCGGCGAGAAGCCCAGCAGCCTGCTCACGGGGTTCCTGGCGATGGACATGGCGCGCGTCGACCCGTCCATGGCCACGTTCTTCGGCGTCCACGCCGGGCTGGCGATGGGCAGCATCGGCCGGTGCGGGTCGCCGGAGCAGCGCGAGCGGTGGCTGCCCGCGATGGGGCGGATGGAGAAGATCGGCGCGTTCGCGCTGACCGAGCCCGAGGGCGGGTCCGACGTCGCGCTGGGGCTGCGCACCACCGCGCGCCGCGACGGCGACCACTGGGTGCTGAACGGCGCCAAGCGGTGGATCGGCAACGGCACGTTCGCCGACCTGGTCGTGGTGTGGGCCAGGGACGAGGCCGACGACCAGGTGAAGGGGTTCGTCGTCCACAAGGACGCGCCCGGCTTCACCGCGACCCGCATCGAGAACAAGATCGCACTGCGGACCGTGCAGAACGCCGACCTGCGGTTCGAGGACTGCCGGGTGCCCGAGTCCGACCGGCTGCCCGGCGCCGGGGGCTTCAGGGACACCGCCGCGATCCTGCGCCGGACCCGCAGCGGCGTCGCGTGGCAGGCGGTCGGGGTGATGCTCGCCGCGTACGAGATCGCCCGCGACTACGCGGTGCAGCGCGAGCAGTTCGGCCGCCCGATCGCCAAGTTCCAGCTCGTCCAGGACCTGCTGGTCAGGATGCTGGGGAACGCGACGGCCTCGCTCGGCATGGTGGTGCGGCTGGCGCAGCTGCAGGACGAGGGGCTCTACCGCGACGAGCACTCGGCGCTCGCCAAGGCGTACTGCACCAGCCGGATGCGCGAGGCGGTCGGCTGGGGACGCGAGCTGATGGCCGGCAACGGGATCGTCCTCGACTACGACATCGGGCGGTTCGTCGCCGACGCCGAGGCGCTCTACTCCTACGAGGGCACCCGGGAGATCAACACGCTGATCGTCGGCCGCGCGGCGACGGGACAGGGCGCCTTCGTCTGATTCCGGCAATTCGTCTGATCGCACCCGCGCCCGCGCGCGCGGACCCGCCGCGCGGCCGCGGCACCCGGCGCGGCACCCGGCGCGGCCGTGCGGGGCGGGCGTTGCTAGAGTTCGGCGTCGGTGGCCCGATCACGCGGGCCGCCGTCCCCCACCGAACGCGGAAAGAGAAGACTGCGCATGTCGACTGGCAGCCACGCCGGGCGCCCCAAGTCCTGGGTCGCCGTGGCCATCATCTTCGTCGGTTTCGTCGTCGGCGGCGCGGGCATCGTCATGGGCCCCGACTGGGTCGTGTTCGGGGCGGGCGCCGCGGTGGCCGTGATCGGCGGGATCATCGCCCTCGCGGTCGACATCATGACCGACGTCGTCGTCGACGACCCGCGCCAGTAGCCGTGCGGTCCTGAGCCGGACCGCGCCCGGGCCGGGCGGCCCGGGCGCGCCGCTCAGTGGCGGTCCCTGTTCAGGCCGTTGGGCGGCCCCTGCCGCCGGCCGCCGAAGTAGATGAGGCCGACGAGCACCAGTACCGCGATCGCCAGCAGAAGCGCGAGCACGCCGATCGGAGCCGAGCCCGGCATCCGGATCACCTTCCTTGTTGTCGCGTCGTGTTCCTTTCGTGGCGTCCCCCCTGTCAACGCTGCCCACTGAGCGGCGGGTCAAAAGAGGGTCAAGAAGATCCCTTTCCGGCACCGGGGCCGCGCCCGGCGGGTGCGAAGCGGGCCGCGAGAACGTACCGTCTAAGTGACGCGGCCGCCTGCGAGCCCCCGACCCCGAGGTGGTGGGATGGCCCTGCGAATGGGAATCGAGGAAGAGTACTTCGTCGTCGATCCCGGTTCCCGGGAGGTCGTCCCCCGTGCCGCCGCCGTGGTGCGGCGCGCGGAGCGGGCGCTCGGCGAGCGTGCCTCCACCGAGCTGGTCGACTTCCTGGCCGAGGCGAAGACCCCGCCCTGCGACGACCTCGACAAGCTCGAGGAGCAGGTCGGGTCGATGCGCGCCGCGATGGCGGACGCCGCGGCGACCGAGGGCGTCCGGCTGGCCGCGACCGGCACTCCCGTGCTCGGCGACCTCGTGCCCGCGCCGATCGGCGCCGGCGCCCGCTACGCCGAGAGCCTCGCGATGTACCGGGCACTGGACGACGAGCAGAGCATCTGCTCCTGCCACGTCCACGTCGAGATGCCCGACCGGGAGCGGGCCGTCGCGGTCAGCAACCACCTGCGGCCCTGGCTGCCGACCCTGCTGGCGCTGGCGGCCAACTCGCCGTACTGGGCGGGACGCGACACCGGGCACGCCTGCTGGCGGGTCATGACGTGGGCGCGCTGGCCGGTGGCGGGGCCGCCGCCGTACTTCGAGTCGTACGCGCACTACGAGGAACTGGTCGGCACGCTGCTGGGCTGCGGCGCGCTGATGGACGCCGGGACGATCTTCTGGGACGTCCGGCCGTCGGCGCGGCTGCCCACGGTCGAGGTGCGGCTCGGCGACGTGGCGCCGACCGCGGCGGACGCGTCGGTGTTCGCGGCGCTGATCCGCGCGCTGGTGGAGATGTCCGTGCGCGCGGTGGAGGCGGGGGAACCGGCCCCGGAGCCGTCCCAGGAGATGCTGCGCGCGGCGTACTGGCTGGCGGCGCGGGACGGCCTGGCGGGCGACGGCGTGGACGTGTGCACGGGCCGTCCGGCGGCCTTCCGCGAGCTCGCCGGGGACCTGCTCGCCCACGTGCTGCCCGCGCTGCGCGACAGCGGCGACCTGGACCGGGTCGCGGCGGGCGTGCGGCGGCTGATCATGGGCGGGACGGGCGCGGAGCGGCAGCGCGCCGCCTACCGCAGGAGGGGCCGGCTCACCGACGTGGTGGACGCCGCGCTCCTCGGCACGTGAGCACGGCGACCCCCGGGTGAGCATCGCGGTCCCCGTGTGGGCACAATGGCATAGTTCACCCCGTTTTTACCTGCTGCTTCGGGGGTAACCGTTGAGGTGAACGGCGTTCACCGACGGCTTGGGGGCCACAAGGACATGGATCCGGACGACGCGGCGGCGGGGGATCCGTTCGTTCATCCGGCCCTCTTCTACAAGGGCGACGAGGAGTATCTCGACGGCACGGTGCCGTTCGTCCGCGCCGGCCTGGACGCGGCCGAGCCCGTCGCCGTCGCGGTTCCGGGCCGCCGGCTCGGCGTGCTGCGCGAGGCGGTCGGCGACGCCGCCGGGAACGTCAAGTGGCTGGACATGTCCGAGGCGGGCCGTAACCCGGGCCGGATCATCCCCGGGGTGCTGCGCGCGTTCGCCGACCGGCACCCGGCCGGGCGGGTGCGGATCATCGGCGAGCCGATCTGGCCCGGCCGGACCGGCACCGAGTACCCCGCCTGCGCCCAGCACGAGGCGCTGATCAACCTGGCGTTCACCGGCCGCGAGGTGTCGATCCTGTGCCCCTACGACGTGGCGGGGCTCGACCCGGTCGTCATCGCCGACGCCCATGCCACCCACCCGGTCGTCATCGACCGGGACGGCGAGCGCACCAGCGGCGGCTACGCGCCGGCGCGCGTCATCGACGCCTACAACCGGCCGCTGCCCGAACCGTCCGACGCCGCCCGGATGAGCTTCGACCTGGATGCGCTCCCCCGCGTCCGCGAGTTCACCTGCCGGTGGGCGCGGCACCTCGGGCTCGGTTCCGGGCCGGCCGGCGACCTCGAGATCGCCGTGCACGAGCTGGCCGCCAACTCCTGCCTGCACGGCGGCGGGAAGGGGACGGCGCGGATCTGGGCCGAGGACGGCCGGGTCGTCTGCGAGATCAGCGACGCCGGCACCATCACCGACCCGCTGGCCGGGCGCCGCCCGGTGGCGATGAGCCCGTCGGGCGGGCGCGGGATCCTGCTGGTCAACCACCTCGCGGACCTCGTCCGCATGCACACCGGGCCCGGCGGCACCGCCATCCGGGTCTACATGCGGGTCTGACGCGCCGCTCAGCCGGAGAGGGCGCGGCCGATGCCGGCGAGCGCCTCGGCCAGCAGCGTCGCGCGTCCGGTGGAGGCGGCCCATTCGGCGAGCGTCGCGCTGAGGTTCAGGGCCAGCACGCGCGCGGCGGCCTCCCGGTCCGGCGGGACGGGCCCGTACGCGTCCAGCAGCGCCGCCCGGGCGGCGCCGGCGAATCCGGCGTAGGCGACGGCCAGGTCGACGGCCGGGTTCGCCAGGCACACGTCGCCCCAGTCGATCACGCCGGCGGCCCGTCCGGCGGAGTCGAGCAGCACGTGCCGGACGTGCAGGTCGCCGTGGACGATCACCGGGTTTCCCGCGGGCGGGCGCCGTCCAGCGGCCTCGGCCAGAAAGCCCATGACCGCGGGGTCGCGCTCCCAGACGCCGAGACGGACCAGCGAATCCAGCCGGGGCAGGGTCCGCGCGGCGCGGACGGCCGGGTCCGACCGCTCCATCGGGTCGTGCGGCAGCCCCTTCCCCGCCTCGGCCGCGAGCACTGGGTCGTGCAGGGTCCGCAGGAAGGCGCCGACCTGCGCGGCGAGGACCGTCCGGTCCGCGCCGGGCCCGGCCTCGGCGAGCTCGCGGCCGGGGATCATCCGCCCGCCCCAGAACGGCCAGGGGAACTCCTCCGACGGCCCGGCGGCGAAACGCGGCGCGGGGATGGGCAGCGGCAGGCGGGGAGCGATGGCGGGCAGCACCGCGATCTCGCGTTCGACGCCCGGGACGGCGATCCGCCGGCGCGGGAAGCGGAACACCCATTCGCCGCCGACCAGGAAGACCGTGTTGTCCCATCCGACGGCGAGCGGCTCCACCGGCGCGCCCGCGAGCTCGGGGAACCTCCCGGCGATCAGCCCGGCCGCCGCCTCCGTGGTGACCTCATGTTCGGGCGCCCATTCGGGGGCGGGCGGCGGTCCCTGCGGCGGAGTCGTCACGCACCGGAACGGTACCCGGCCGCGACGCCCGCCGCCCGCCGAGAGCGCGTCCGGCCAGGCGGACCGCCGCGAGGACCAGCGCGCAGCCCGCGATCTGCAGCGCCCCGGGACGCTCACCGAGGACCGCCGCGCCGAACGCGACGGCCAGGACCGGCTGGAGGAGCAGCAGCGTCCCGCCCTCCTCGGCGCGCAGCCTCGGCAGCGCGGCGCCGATCAGCATCCAGCCGCAGACCTGGCCCGTCAGCGCCAGCGCGGCCAGCCAGCCGAGCGCCGCCCAGCCCGGCGCGAGGTCGACGCCCTGCCAGGGCGCGCCGAGCGCGACGGCCATGGCGCCGGCTCCGCAGGTCGCCAGCAGGACGGGCTGCGCCCGGTGGCTCTGCCCGCGCCCGGCGACGCGCGTGAGGAACAGGTAGCCAGCGTAGGCGGCGCCGGCACCCACGCCGAACACGATGCCGGTGACCGGGTCCGCGCCCGTCCCGTGCCCGGCGAGGCCGCCGGCGAGCGCCACGCCGCCCAGCATCACCGGGACGGCGAGCGCGAACCGTCGGGACGGGCGCTCCCCGAAGACGGCCAGCGCCAGCAGCGGGACGACGACGACCTGGACGTTCACCAGCACGGTCGCGATCCCGGCGCCGACCCGGTCGATCGACGCGCCCCACAGCACGAGGTCGGCGCCGAGCAGGAGCCCGGCCGCCACGTCGGCCGCGGCGTGCCGCCGCGGGCCCGCGCGGCGCCGCTCCCAGAGCGCGAGCGGCGCGAGCACCGGCAGCGCGAGCGCGCAGCGGAAGAACGCGGCCGTCCCGGACGAGACGCCGGACAGGCGGAACAGGATCGCCGAGACCGAGATGAACGCGGCGCCGGCGATCGCGAGCAGACGCGGGTCGATCCTTTGCACGCCTCCCACGCTGCCGCTCGCCTTCCAGTAGCACAAGCGAATGTTCTTCAGTGGAATTCGGTAGCATCACTACTGTGACGATGAGCATCGAACGCCTCCGGGCACTGCACGCGCTGTCCGTGCACGGGACGATCGCGGCGGCGGCCGAGGCGATGCACGTGACCCCGTCCGGGGTGTCGCAGCAGCTCGCCAAGCTCGAACGGGAGACCGGCCACCGGCTCCTCGAACAGCAGGGGCGCGGCGTGCGGCTCACCCGCGCCGGGCACGTCCTGGCCGGGCACGCCGCCCGGGTGCTGGCCCAGCTGTCGGCCGCCGCCGCGGAACTGGACGGGCTGCGCGACGACGCCACCGGGCCGGTCCGCCTCGGCGCGTTCGTCACCGCCGCCCGGTCGGTGCTGCCGCCCGCGCTCGCGGCGCTGCGCGAGCGGCACCCGGGCCTGTCCCCCACCCTGGTGGAGGGCGAGGCGGAGAACGTGCTGCCCGCCCTCGCGCGCGGCGACATCGACGTGGCGATGGTGGAGAGCTGGGACACGCTGCCGACCCCGTTCCCCGCCTCGGTGTCGAACGTCCTGCTGTCCTCGGACGTCATCGACCTGGCGCTGCCCGCCGCGCACCCGCTCGCCCGGCGCCGCACCGTCGACCTGCACGAGCTGCGCGGCATGCGCTGGGCGTGCTGGACGGCGGGCGGGACCTGCGAGAGGCAACTCGTCCAGACGCTGCGCGAACACAACGTCGAGCCCGAGATCGCCTGCAATGTGGCCGACTACCCCACCCAGCTGGCGTTCGTCGCCGCCGGGCTGGCCGCCGCGCTGATCCCCCGGCTCGGCCGCGACCCGGTCCCGTCCGGCGTCCGGATCCTGGCCACCCGCCCGGTGGTGCGCCGCAAGATCTACGTGGCGTGGCGCACCGCGGCCGGCGGCCCGGCCGTCGACGCGTGCGTGGAGGCGCTGCGGGCCGCCGCCGAGCGGTTCATGGAGGACCGCCCCGCCGCTTGATCGGCGCGGGCGGCGGCCGATGCCGAGACTTGACCCGGCGGTCGCGTGGAGCGGGCGGCGCGGGGGAATGATCCCTGCGCCCGGAATCTCCCGATCGCTATGGGGAACGATGCGTTTTCTTGCTCGCGCGCACCAGATGCCCGTCCGCTTGATCGTGGGCGCGTTCGTCCTTAACTCGGGCCTGTCCAAGCTCAAGGGCGACGAGGGGACGGCCGAATACATCCACGGCACCGCCACGACCGCCTACCCGTTCCTGGAGTCCCAGGACAAGAACGACTTCACCCGCAAGCTCGGCACCGCCGAGGTCGCGCTCGGCGCCGCGCTGATCACCCCGCTCGTGCCGACGGTGCTCGCGGGCGCCGGGCTCACCGCCTTCGCCGGCGGGCTGCTGGGGCTCTACCTGCGGCTGCCCGGGATGCGCGAGGGGATGCGCCCCACCCAGCAGGGCATCCCGCTCGCCAAGGACTCCTGGCTCGCCGGGATCGGCGCCACGCTGGTGCTGGAGGAGCTGAGCCGAGCCCGCGCGGAACGCCGCTGCCGCCGCTGACCGGACCGTACGCCTCCACGGAGCCGCGCGTTCCCCACCGGATCGCACGCCTTGACGGAGGCGCGGTGGCGCGGCGAGGATCGGCGCGTCCCGAGGAGGCCGCGCCATGACGTCCCAGCCCCAGCCCTCCCCGCTCGTCCGCGCGGCGGGCGGCGCCGACGCCGCCGCGATCGCGGCGATGCTCGGCCGCGCGTTCGACGACGACCCGGTCTGGCGCTGGATCCTGCCCGACGACGCGTCCCGGGTCCGCAGGCTGGCGGGCGTGTTCGGCATCCTGCTGCGGCGCGTGCACCTGCGGCACGAGGGCACCGAGGCGGCCGGCCGCGGAGCGGACGTGGAGGCCGCTGCGCTCTGGGACCCGCCCGGCCTCTGGCGCGTGCCGCTCACGGCCCAGGCGGCGCAGGCGGTCCCGCTGCTGCGCGCGCTCGGCCGGCGGGTGCCGGCGGCGCTGCGCGCCCTCGGCGAGATCGAGAAGCACCACCCGCGGGAACCGCACTGGTACCTGGCGGTGCTCGGCACCGACCCGCCCGCGCAGGGCCACGGGCTCGGCGGCGCGCTGCTGCGCTCGCGGCTGGACCGCTGCGACGCCGAGGGCGTCCCCGCCTACCTCGAGTCGTCCAAGGACCGGAACGTCCCCTATTACGAGCGGTTCGGGTTCCGGGTGACGCGGGAGCTCGCCATGCCCGGCAAGGGCTGCCCGCCGGTCTGGCTGATGTGGCGGGACCCGGAAGGCGGCTGACCTGCCCCCGACACGCGGGCGCACTTCCGGTTAAGCCGCTGTCATGACCGGAAACGGCCATCTCCGGGAGGTCGGCACCCGGGAGCGTACGCGTCCGGCGACGGTCCGTCGCCCCGACGCGTCCCTGATGCCCGTCACCTGCGCCTCCGGAGGACGGGGATCACCGCCAAACACAGGTGACCCGATGCGGCCATGCAGGCGGCGGTTCCCGGCCGGACGGGCGGGGCGCGGCCGACGCGGCGCGGCCCGATCGGCCTACCGTCGAGGAGTAGCCACCCCAGGATTGGTGAAGCGCCCATGACGACGTCCCGCCCGCCGTCCACCGCCCGCCTCCCCCGCGCACACCGCCGGTGTGCTCCCACCCGGCGGGCGTCCGAGGCCCGGACGGCGCGGACATGACCGTCCCCGTCGTGTCCCCGCTCACGGCCGAGCCGTCCGGAGACGTGTCCGGGGACGCCCCGCTCGCCCTGCACCGGCCGGCCATGGCCCGCGTGCACGACCACCTTCTCGGCGGCAAGGACAACTACGCCGCCGACCGGGAACTCGCGCGGCGGGTGCTGGAGGTCCTGCCGCAGGCGGCCGCCGCGGCGCGCGACGGCCGGGCGTTCCTCGCCCGCGCGGTCCGCGCGTGCGCCGAGCGGGGCATCCGGCAGTTCCTCGACCTCGGATGCGGGCTGCCCGCCGCGGACAACCTGCACCAGATGGCCGCCCGGCACGCGGCCGGGACGCGCGTCGTCTACGTCGACGCCGACCCGCTGGTCATCGCGCACGCCCGCGCGCTGCTGATCGAGGACGGCCACATCGCCGCGCTCCGCGCCGACCTGCGCGACCCGCAGTCGATCCTGGGCGCCGCGCAGGTGCGGCGGCTGATCGACCCGGCCGAGCCGGTGGCGCTGGTGTTCTCCTGCGTCCTGCACTTCCTGCCCGACCCGTACGCCCCGGTGGCGGCGGTGGGCGCGGCGGCGGCGCCGGGCAGCGCCCTGGTCGTCTCGCACGCCACCGCCGACCACGCGCGCGCCGCGGTCGCCGAGGCGGCACGGCGGTACGCGGCGGCGGGCGCCGGGCCGCTGGTGCTCCGCGGCGCCGCCGAGATCGCCCGCCTGTTCGGCCCGTTCGCCCTGCTGCCTCCAGGCCTCGTACCGGCCGGGCACTGGAACGCCGGCACCACGCCGCCGCCCGGCGACGCCGTCCTGTACGCGGGCGTGGGGATCCGGCCGTAGCGCGGGCGGCGAGGGCGCAGCCCCCGCGCGACACGTCGCCGAACGCGGCATGCCGGTCACACGGCGTTCAGGTGATGTTCAGGGGGTCTGTGGAGAACATGGAGCAAGGGCCCCTAGGGTGGCCCGGATGCCGACGAACACTCTCACCACGGAAACGAAGGCGAACGGCGCGCCCCCGGCCACGGCGCCCCGGATGGGCTGGCTCGACGCCCTGCGGGGCCTGGCCGCGCTGGTGGTGGTGTTCGAGCATTCCCTTGACGTGCTGCTCCCCGAGGTCCGCCGGACGGCCAGCCCGTGGTTCGACTTCGGGCGGTACGGCGTCTTCCTGTTCTTCCTGATCAGCGGCTACGTGGTGCCGTTCTCGCTCATCCGGCGCGGCAGCGTCCGCGCGTTCTGGGTCGGCCGGCTCTTCCGGCTCTACCCGGCCTGGCTGGCGGCCGTCGGGCTCATGCTGGCGCTCGGCGCGACCGGCGTGTCGTGGGGGCTGCCGCCGGGCCTCGGCGAGCGCCCGTGGATCTCCGCGATCGCGCACCTGACCATGCTCCAGGACCTCCTCGGCGTTCCGAACGTGGTCAACGTCTTCTGGACGCTGTCCTACGAGATGGTGTTCTACCTGCTCATCACCGCGATGTTCATCGCAGGCGTGAAGGGCGCGAGCGCGCGGGTCTCGCTCGGCTTCGGCGTGGCCGCCGCGATGCTCGGCGTGTCGCTGCCGCAGCAGCTGCTGGCCGCCAAGTGGCCGGGCGCGACGCCGACGGTCGCGGCGCTCGCCCTCGCGGGCGGCATCGCGGCCATGGTCAGCGGCCGCCGGTCCGTCCGCCGCGCGGGCGTCGCGATCGTGGCGGGGCTGGCCCTGACGCTGCTCGTGCTGGACAGCCGGATCGGCGGCGTCGAAAGCCTGTGCATCATCGCCACGATGTTCGCCGGGACGGCGGTGCGCGGCATCCAGGACGGCCGGCTGCCGGTGCGGCGCGCCGCCGCGATGATCGCCGTCGTCCCGGTGCTCACCCTGCTGGCGGGCCTGCGCCCGCCGGTCGCCTGGGGCGGGCACGGCACCGCGCCGACGCTCGGCGTCGACTGGTCGCTCGCCGTGGCGGCGGCATGGCTGACCTTCCTCGGCGGCCTCGCGCTGCGCCGCAGGCGCATGCCGCGCGCGCTGATGTGGCTGGGGCTGGTCAGCTACTCGGTCTACCTGCTGCACCCGATGGTCGTCCAGGCGGTCTGGCGGGTCGCCGGCGACCGCGACTCCATGCCGCTCTGGGTGCGGCTGGCCTGGGAGGGCGTGCTGCTGGCCGGCGTCCTCGCCGTCGCCGGGCTCGCGCACCGCTACATCGAGCGGCCCGCGCAGCGCCTCGGCCGCCGGCTGTCCCGCCGCGCGAGCGCCGCCCCCGAACCGCCCGCCGAACCGCCCCCGGTCCCGCCCGCGGCCCGGCCGGAGCCCGTCGCGCCCTAGCCGCCGGGGGCACGGCCGCGGGCGCCGGGGCACGTGATACGCATGACGGAGGCGTCCCCCGGATGTCTCCCGTCCGGACACCCGCCTTCACGGCGAGTGGGCCGGACGGTGACAGCGATCACTTTCTTCCCTAGGGTGAGGCCCGGTTCACCCCTCCCGGAGGGAGGCCCCATGGTCAGTCCCCTGCCGAACGGACGCCGGATGCCACAAGGGCCCATGCCCGCCGAGCTCCCCGACCTGCTGCGCCAGCACCTGCAGGCCGCCGTCGAGGAGATGGAGCGGGAGATCCGCGACCAGGTGCCCGAGTACGCGGGCGACGACGACGGCGAGTACGCCCTGCGGGTGGAGCGGACGGTCAGCGAGACGGTCGCGTTCTTCGTCGACTCGGTCGACCACCCCGACGCCGACGCGCGGCACCTGACCGAGCTGTACATGCACCTCGGCGAGCTGGAGGCCCGGCAGGGCCGCGGGCTGGAGCCGCTGCAGAACGCGATGCGGGTGAGCAGCCAGATCGCCTGCCGCCGCTTCATCAAGGACGCCTACCGGCTCGGCTGGTCGCGCGAGACCCTCGGCCGGCTGACCGACTCGCTGTTCATGCTGGTGGCGCGGGTCGCCGACGCCGCGGCGCAGGGCTACGCCCGCGAGCAGGGGCAGCTGGCGAGCGAGCGGGAGCGGCGCCGCGAACGGCTGCGGGACGCGCTGGTGGCCGAGCCGTCGCCGGGGCACGACGCGATCGCCGACCTGGCCATCGCGGCCCGCTGGGACCCGCCGCGCAGCATCGGGCTGGTCGCGCTGCCCGCCGGCGCCCCGGCGGGCGCCCGGATCCTGCCGCCGGCCGTGCTGGCCGCCTGGGACGCGCCCGTGCCGTTCCTGGTCGTCCCCGACCCTGAGGGGCCGGGGCAGGACCGGATCTGGCCGGCACTGCGCCGGCTCGGCACCGCCGCGATCGGGCCGACCGTGCCGCTCACGCAGGGCGCGGTGTCGCTGCGGTGGGCGCGGCACGCGCTGACGCTGGTCGAACGGGGGCTGCTGCCCGCGGGCGAGCCCGTCCGATGCGTCGACCACATCGCCCCGCTGGCGACGCTCGCGGCGGAGGAACTGGTCGGCGCGACCGCCGCGGCCGTGCTCGGCCCGCTGCTGGACCTGGCGCCGGCGCGCCGGCAGCCGCTCGCCGAGACGCTGCTGACCTACCTGCAGTCCGGCGACAACGCGGTGGTCGCGGCGGAGCGGCTACACATCCACGAGCAGACCGTCCGGTACCGGCTGCGGCGCATCGCCGAGCTGACCGGCGGCCGGTTCTCGGGCCTCGACGACCGGCTCGACGTGCTGCTGATGCTGAGCTGGCTGGTGCGGTCCGGGCGCGCGGAGGAGCCCGCCTGACCGGCGCGCCCTGCTAACCGGCGAGGTGGTGGCCGAGGAAGGCCAGCTGCGCGGGGAGCCGGGGGCGCCAGAAGGCGCCGTCGTGGCATCCGCCGCCCATGGAGCCCTCCGGGCGGATCCGGTCGCGCAGCTTGCGGGCCATGGGCGCGAAGGGATCGCTCGTGCCGCAGTCGACGCGGACCGGGACGCCCTTCAGCGCGTCCAGGGCGGTGGAGACGTCGTTGCGGGCGAAGTCGGCGGCGCCGTCGAAGGACCGCGCGTTGGTGCCGTGCGCGTCCTCGTAGGACGCGAAGAGGGCGGGCGACGAGGCGACCACGGCGGCCGTCCGGCCCGCGCCGAGCCTGCGGGCCAGCACGAGCGCCCCGTAGCCGCCCATCGACCAGCCGATGGCGCCGATCCGCGCGGTCTCAGCGCCTTCCTTGCCCAGGCGGGGGAGCAACTCGTCCACGATCATGCCCAGGGGGTCGTCGCCGTCGGCCCGGGGATGCCAGTAGGAGTCGGGGCCGCCGTCGACCGCGGCGATCGCGAACGGGGGGACGCCGCCGTGCGCGACCGCGTCCGGGAGGTAGTGGTCCAGCGCGAGCGACCGGACGGCGGACGCGCCGGTCCCGCCGCTGCCGTGCAGGGCGACGGCGACGGGCAGGCCGCGCAGCGACCGGGTCGCCGCGGGCAGCACGACGGTCGCGGTGACGTCGGTGCGGCGGTGCGCGGAGTGCCAGGTCAGCCGCCGGACGGCGGTGGAGGCGGCGGGCGCCGCCGGCACGTCCCCGCACCTGCCCAGCGCCCTGTCGAGGCGGACCCTGCCGGGCAGGACGTCGTTCTCGACCAGGGCGTAGCCGGTCCCGCCCGCCGCCGCGAAGGCGCCGAGCCCGCCGAGGCCGCCGATCAGCAGCGCGCGTCTGGAGATCACAGGACGTCCTTCCGGGAGGGATCCGACGCCCGGTTGGATCTCCGGAACGCCGGGAAGGTTCCGCCGGCGGCCCTTTTCGTCCGCTACAGGCGCGCCGCCGGTCAGGGGGCGGCGGGCTCGCCGGTGCGGCCGGGCGCGGACTGCGAGTGCGACAGCACGGTCACCCCGGCGGTGAGCAGGACGGCGCTCAGGCCGACCGCGGCGAACGCCGAGAACGAGTGCGGCGGCTCGGTGTGGAAGGCGAAGACGGCCAGCACGTAGGACGCGACGGGGTTGGTCATCGTCATCGCGGTCATCGCGGCGGGCAGCGACCCGGCGGCGAACGCCTTCTGCTCCAGCACGAGCCCGAGCAGCGTGGACCCGGCGAGCGCGTACCCGGGCCAGTCGAGGGCCGTCGCGGCGACGCCGCGCTCGACCAGGTCGGCGGTGGTGAGCTTGATGAGCACCGCGGTCGCCGCGAACATCAGGCCGGAGCAGACCCCGAGCAGCACCGCCCGGATCGTCCCGCGGCGGATGTTCGCGGCGCGCGACAGCGCCAGCACGAACGGCACGGCGACCAGGCCGGCGAGGATCAGCCGGGGCCGGGACGGCTCGCCCTGCGACGGGATCGCGCCCGGCACGGTGAACAGCACCGCCAGGCCCGCCGTGACGGCGATCCCGCCGACCAGGTCGCCGCGCGCCGGGCGGCGGCCGACCACGGCGGCGCCGAGCAGGATCGTGAACACCAGCTGGGTGACCAGCAGCGGCTGGACCAGCGCGGTGGAGCCGAAGTGCAGCGCGACGGCCTGGCTCATGAACCCGGCCAGGTTCGAGGCCCAGCCGGCCAGCCACACCGGGTCGCGCAGCAGCGCCCCGATCAGCCGGACGGCGGGCACCCGGCCCTTGCCCTCGCCCACCGCGCGCCGCGCCGCCCGGTACTGCAGCGCGGCGGCGCCCGCGAACAGCAGCGCCGCCAGCACGCTGAACGCGGCGGACCAGGCCATCAGGGCGTTCCGGTCCGCTCGCCGCTGCGGCCGGGCCCGGCGCCCGCGCCGAACTCCGCCGCCAGCTTCTCGAAGGCCCGCAGCAGGCCGTCGGCGAACCGGTCCGGCTCGGGCAGCACCCGGGCCTCGGCCATCACCGAGACGTGCAGGGACCCGTCCCGGCTCAGCGCGGCCACCGCGACCGGCAGGCCTCCGGCGGGCGGCAGGACGAGGTGCACGTCGCCGACCGGCGCCCCGGCCGGCAGGAGGCGCCCGGACGGTCCGCGCACGTTCGCGACGACGGCGCCCGCGAACGCGTCCCCGCGCACGCCGGGGCGGGTTGCGGGACGTCCCCGTTCCCCGGCCTGCCTGCGGACCGCTTCGAGCCGTTCGCGGAGCGGCCTGGCGTCGACGGGGACGTCCAGCCAGCGCGCGCCGTCGAGCCCGTCCAGGGCGGCGGCGCGTCCCTCGCCCGGCCACCTCCGCGATGGGACGGCCACACGCAGCGTCCAGCCGCCCGGCGGTCCGGCCCCCCGCCCGGCGGGCGCATCCCCGGCGATCGCCGCCAGCAGGTCGGCGACCCGCGCGCCGGCGGCGCGGGCGACCTCCCGGACCCGCTGGAGCGGAAGTGTGACGGTCCCGAAGCCGTGCCCGGGGCCCGGGGCCGGGACGGCCTTGTCAGGCGGGAGAGCCATGTCGGGCGGGGCGGGCGGCGCGGGCACGGGCAGCACGGCCGTGCGGGACGGCTCGGCGGATCCGGCGGGCTCCCGCGTCTCCCCCGGCCGCTCGAGGACGCCGCGCAGCAGTTCGAGGAGGCGGGCGCCGTCCGCGCGGGCCCGGTGGACGAGGACGACCACGGCGTCCGGGCGCTCGCCGCCGCCCCGGAGCAGGTGGAGCCGCCACGGTGGACGGCCGGGGTCGAACGGCTCCGCGGCCAGCCGCGCGACCAGGCCGTCCAGCGCGCGGCGGTCGCCGGGCGCCGGCACCCCTGACTCCCGGACGTGCCAGGCCAGGTCGAGTTCGCCCGCGTTCTCCCCGCGCGCGCTACGTGCACCGGCCCGGCCGGGCCGCCGGGTGAGGCGGGGGACGTCCGGCAGCCGCTCGGCCAGCAGCGCCCGCACGCGCCCGGCCGCGGGCCCCGGCCCGGCGAACTCCGCGACGGCTCCCACGACCTGCGGCACCTCCGGGCTCTCGGCGGATGGGGAGAGCGCGCCGGCGGCCGTCCGCGATGCGGAGGGCATGTCCGGTTCCGCGCCCTCACGGGGATTCTGCCCCTGACGGCGGCTCCGGCCGAGCCCGCCCCGGACGAGCCGCGAGCGGAGGGCCTCGGCGCCGGCCGCGGCCGGGACGAGCAGCAGCCCGCCCGGGATGTCCACGACGTAGTGCGCGGCGGTCGCGACGATCACCAGGCCGGTGACCGCCAGGTGCAGGCCGCACAGCCAGGCGACGGCGGCCCCGCACCGGGCGCGGACGGCCGTGACGCCGATCCACGCCACCCAGCCGATGTGCAGGCTGGGCATCGCCGCGTACGGGTTGGCGCCCGCCGAGACCGCGCCGGTCCCCCAGGTGGCGGGCGGATGGTGCAGCGCGATGATGTCGGTGTACCCCTCGCCGGCCAGCAGCCGCGGCGGCGTCGAGGGCCACGCCGCGAAGCAGCAGATCGCGATGAGGGTGATCCAGATCAGCATGTTGCGGGCCCACGGGTAGGCCGGGTTCCGCCGCCACCACAGGTAGCCGAGGAACCCGAACGTGGCGAGCACGTACGTCGTCGCGTACTCCCACGCGGCGAGGGCGCCGAGCCATCCGTGCCGGATCAGCACGCCGTTGAGCTGGTGCCCGACGTCCAGATGCGCCCAGCGCTCCAGGGCCAGCAGCGACCGGCCGTGCGCGTCGCTGACGGCCCGCGATCCGGCGAAGGCGTGCGTGAACGTCAGGTACACCGCCAGCACGACCAGCCCGCCGGCGATCTCCCGCGCCGCCGCGGCGGCGCGCCCGCGGCCCTCCCCGCGCGCACCGGACGGGGCCGCCTCGCACCGGGTCACGCCGCTCCTCCCGCCTCGGCCATCGCACCACCCCCTCCGATCATCCTCCCCACGATCGATCGCGACGACCATGCGGGGGGCGGCCGATCGCCGCCGGTTCCGCGGCGCAGCCCCACAGAACCGCTTCGACCAGGACTTTCCGGCGAAGCCGGTGGTCCGCCGGACGGCGGTGATCTACGTTGGGATCCCGGGCGCGCGCCCGCGGACGAGACCCGACGAGAGGGGCCGCAGCCGTGACCGATGTCCCGCCGCCGGAGGAGACCGCGCCGGAGGGGATCGACCCGACCGTGCCGGCCGCCCCGCGGATCTGGAACCACTGGCTCGGCGGCAAGGACAACTACGCCGCCGACCGCCGCGTCGGCGACCAGATGGCCGCGATGTACCCGAGCATCGTCCGGCTGGCGCGGGCCGACCGGGAGTTCCTCGGCCGGGCCGTCCGGCACCTGGTGCTGGAGGAGGGCGTCCGGCAGTTCCTCGACATCGGCACCGGGCTGCCCACCGCCGACAACACCCATCAGGTCGCGCAGGCGCTCGCCCCCGAGTCGCGGATCGTGTACGTCGACAACGACCCGCTCGTCCTGGCGCACGCCCGCGCGCTGCTGACCAGCACTCCCGAGGGCGCCACCGCCTACATCGACGCGGACCTGCACGAGCCCGGGCGGATCCTGGCGGAGGCGGCCCGGACGCTGGACCTCTCCCGGCCGGTCGCGGTGATGCTGCTCGGCGTGCTGATCTACATCGACGACACGCCCACCGCGTACTCGATCGTCCGGACGCTGAAGGACGCGCTGCCCTCCGGCGGCCATCTGGTGATCGCGCACAGCACCAGCGAGGTGCACGGCGCGGCGACCGAGGAGGTCGTGCGGCTGCGGAACGAGCGGGTGAAGCCGCCGATGACGCTGCGCAGCGGCGCGGAGATCACCCGCTTCTTCGACGGCCTCGACCTGCTGGAGCCGGGTGTGGTCCCGTGCAACCGCTGGCGGCCGCACCCGTCGGCCGAGGACGCCGAGGACGTGGACGAGTTCAGCGGCGTCGCCCGCAAACCCTAGCCTCGGCGCCGCAGCACGTCCGCGCGCTACGCGAGGGGGATGCGGAGGCCGACGGTGCCGCGCAGGTCGAGCCAGGCGGTTCCGTTGCCGATGACCAGGCGCAGCACCACGTTCTCGCAGCCCGGGCACCTGGCGACGGCGCCCGGCGCGCGGGAGTAGACGCGCAGGGCGGGCAGCGGGCCCGCCAGCCCGCACTCCGTGCACCGCACCGCCGCCCGGGTGACGTCCACGCCGAACACCTCGCTCAGCGGCCCCGCGAGCGCGTTGCCGTCCTGGTACGCGCCCGTGTCCTCGTAGACGACGGCCTGCCGGCCCGGTTCCTCCGCCTGCATGTCTCAGCCTCCGCTCGGCCCGAAGCGCTCGGTCCTGATCCTGCGCGGGTCGTGCCCCAGGGCGACCAGCAGGTCGGCCGCGGCCTCCACGAACCCGGTCGGCCCGCACACGAAGCAGGCCGGGTCGAACTCCGGCGGCCACACCGACGCGGCCAGGTCGGCCTTCGCCAGCCGTCCCGGCGGCCGGGGCCAGCCGTCCGGCGCCGCGCGCGTGTACAGCGGGAAGACCTCGACACCCGGGTCGGGGCGGCGCAGCTCGCCGGCGTACCACCGCTCCCCGGGCGCCCGGACGGAGTACACCAGCCTGAACGGGACCTTCGACCCCGCCGCGCGCCGGGCCCTGACCATCGCCATCAGCGGCGCGACGCCGGCCCCGCCGGCGACCAGCGTGACGGGCGACGGGTCGTCCGGGCGCCACACGAACCAGCCGCCGACCGGGCCGCGGACCTCGACCGGGTCGCCGGTGGAGAACACCTCGGTCAGGTACGGGGACACCTCGCCGTCCGGGACGTTCTGCACGGTCAGCTCGACGCGGTCGCCGCCGGCCGGGGCGGAGAGCGAGTAGCTGCGCTGGGCGCTGTAGCCGTCGTCCGCGGTGAGCCGGACGTCCACGTGCTGGCCCGCCAGATGGCCCGGCCATCCGGGGACGTCGAGCACGAGGGTCCGCGCGGTGGGCGTCTCGTCGCGGGCCTCCGCCAGCCGCGCCACCCGCCACCGCAGCCGGTTCAGTCCCCCTGGTACCGCTGTTCCAGCCATGGGTCCCCGTAGTCGTGGTAGCCGGCCGTCTCCCAGAAGCCGGGCTCGTCCTCGGTGAGCAGGTCGAGGCCCTGTATCCACTTGGCCGACTTCCAGAAGTACAGATGGGGCACCAGCAGCCGTACCGGGCCGCCGTGCTCGGCGGCCAGGTCCTCGTCGTCGAAGCGGTAGGCCAGCCATGCCTGCCCGTCCACCAGGTCCTGCAGGGGGAGGTTGGTGGTGTAGCCGCCGTAGGAGCGGGCGAGGGCGTAGTCGGCCGTGGTCTCGACGTCGGCGAGGAGGGTGTCCAGGGACACGCCCGTCCATGTCGTCGCGAGCTTGGACCACTTGGTGACGCAGTGGATGTCGACGGTGGGGGTCTCGGCGGGCAGCGCGCGGAACTCCGCCCACGACCACCGGTGCCGCGTCCCCGTCTCGGTGGTGACGACGAACTCCCACGCGTCGGTGCCGACCCGGGGCGTCGGGCCCGCCGACAGGACCGGGAAGTCCTCGGTGAGGTACTGGCCGGGCGGCAGCTTCACGTCGGACCGCCGCCGCCTGCCGTGGAAGCCCGGCGAGACGATGCCCATTTCCGCTCCTGTTCGTCCGGACGCTCGTATCCCGGCATCCTTCCCGGTCAGGGGCGGTCCGACTCCTCCGGGGAGCCGGAGGGCGGCCGGGCCGCCGCCGTCCCGCGGCCGGGGGGCGGTCCGCGCGGGACGGCGGCGGGGCCGTCACCCCGCCGGCGGGACGCCGTTGGCGGGCGCCTGCGGCTGCGGGGCGGTGTACGGCTGGATGGGGCCGTCGCCGTCGTCGGTGGTCGCCGGCTGCCCCTGCGGGACGATCACGTCGCCCTTGATCACGCCCATCTGCGCGCCGGTGTACCCGGCGTGCGACTGCGCGCTGTAGGCGAACGGGACGAGGCCGGGACCGGTCAGCTTCGTCTTCTCCAGCCCGTCCACCAGGCTCTTGCGGGTCGGGTTCTGCCCGGCGTTCTGCAGCGCCTGGACGAAGGTGTAGGCGGCCGACATCCCGTACACGATGTTGCCGTTGAACGGCAGCTTCGGGATGTACTGGTCGTGGATCTTGCGGAACAGCTGGACCCAGCTGTTGGACGCGTCGCCCGGCGACGACAGGTACCCGTCGGTGACCATGCCCTGGATCAGCGGGCTGCCCTGCAGCTTCGTCCCGCCGGACTTGGCGAAGCTCTCCAGCAGCCCGTCGAGGGTGATCGGGTCCGAGCCGACGTTGCTGACCGCGAACGTGGGCTTGAAGTTCAGCTTCAGCGACGCCAGCCGGAACAGCGCGGTGTAGGTCGGGATGCTGAACAGCACGACCACGTCCGCCTTGGCCTGCGCGATCGCCTGGGCCTGCGCGCTGACGTCGGTGGCGCCCGGCTGGTAGGTCTGCCGCGACACGACCTGCCCGGACGGGATGTACTTGTCGAGGCCCTTGACGCCGTCCTGGCCGAAGTCGTCGTTCTGGTAGAAGTAGGCGACCTTCTTGCCGGGGTAGGTCCTCTTGATGTGGTCGCCGAGGATCTTGCCCTCGCGGATGTAGTCGACCTGCCAGCCGAACGTCTGCGGGTGCTTCTTCGGCTCGTCCCAGCAGCCGCATCCGGACGCGACGAACAGGTCCGGCACGCGCTGGGCGTTGAGGTAGTCGACGACCTTGGAGTGCGTGGGCGTGCCCAGCCCGTTGAAGATCGCGAAGACCTTGTCCTGGAGGACGAGCTTCTGCACCACGCCGACCGTCTGCGTCGGGTTGTAGGCGTCGTCCACGTACTTGTAGACGATCTTGCGGCCGTGCACGCCGCCGTGGGCGTTGACGTAGTCGAAGAACGCCTTGGACGCCGCGGAGTTCGCGCTGTAGCCGGGCGCGGCGGGGCCGGTGAGCGGCTGGTGGCTGCCGATCGTGACGGTGGTGGCGGTGACGCCGGGCGCGGACGACTTGCCGTCCCCGCCGCCGCTACCGCCGCAGCCGCTCGCCGTGGCCGCCAGCACCGTCGCCGCCGTCGTCAGCGCGACCGCGCGCCGCGTCCGGCCCTGCGGGCCCCGATGGGTCCGTTCGTTCGGTGGTCGGCTCATCTGCTCCTCCTCGGTGCGTTGCCGGTACCCCCGGTGCGCCGCCGCCCGGCGCGAACCGCCGGACGGGCGGCGGGAGGCGGCGCCGGACGGCGCCGCCGATGTCGCGCAGCCCGCCCTGCAGGCCGCGCGGGAAGGCCAGCGTCACCGCGATGAGGACGAGGCCGTAGATGGCGAGGGGCAGGTTCGAGGCGACGTCGTGCGACAGCCCCGACGAGGAGGCCGTATCGGACGCCCACGACGGCACGAAGACCAGGATCAGCGCGCCCCACACGGCGCCCGGCAGGGTGCCGAGCCCGCCGATGATGATCGCCGCGATGAGCTGCAGCGACAGGGTGAGCGGGAACGCGCCGGGCGCGGCGAGGGTCGCCACGACCGCCAGCAGACCGCCGGCCAGGCCCGCGCACGCGGCCGACACCACGGTGGCGGCGATCCGCAGCCGCGCGACGCGCAGGCCGCACAGCGCGGCGGCGATCTCGTCGTCGCGGCCGGCCCGCAGCGTCCGCCCGAACCGGCCGCCGGTGAGGTTGGCGAGCAGGAACAGCGTGACGACCGCGCCGATGCAGGCGATCCACGCCTGCCAGCGCTCCAGCGGGAACGTCTCGCCGAGCGCGGCCGGCGGGACGGGCGGGGTGACGGTCAGCCCGTTCTGCCCGCCGAGCAGGCCGGTGAGATGGGAGTAGTTCGCCAGGCCGGGCAGTCCGACGGCGAACGCGAGGGTGGCCCCGGCCAGGTAGGGGCCCTGCAGCCGGGCCGCGACCGAGCCGACGAGGACCCCGGCGACGGCGGTCACCGCGGCCGCAGCGACGAGCATCGCGGCGAGCGGCCAGCCCCAGTGGGCGGACACCAGCGCGGCCGTGTACGCGCCGACCGCCATGAACGCGCCGTGCCCGAGGGAGATCTGGCCGCCGAGCCCGGTCAGCACGGTGAGCCCGGCGACCGCGCAGGTGAGGTAGGCGGCCTGGGCGATCTGCAGGTCCCGGTACGGGCCGACGGAGGTCGTCAGGACGTACAGCGCGAGCAGGCCCGCCGCCGCGCCCGCGAGGTGGCGCGCCAGCGTGGAGCGCAAGGCGCCCATGACGTCACACCCTCCGTCCGGCGCGCGCGGCGAACAGCCCGCTCGGCCGGATCATCAGAACGGTGATCAGCGCGGCGAGCGCGCCGAACGTGACCAGGTCGGAGCTGACGTAGCCGGACACGTAGCTGAGCGCGCAGCCGAGCAGCAGCCCGCCGGCGACGGCGCCGGCCGGGCTGTCCAGCCCGCCGATCACGGCGGCGGTGAACCCGAACACCAGCATCGCGTCGAACTGCGACGGCCCGACGAACACCGACGGGGCGACCAGCACCCCGGCGAGCGACCCGACGAGCGCGGCGAGGGCCCAGCCGAGGGTGAGCATCCGGCCGACCCGCACCCCCTGCAGCCGGGCGATCTCCGGCGCGAACGCGGCGGCCCGCAGCTTCAATCCGAGCCCGGTGCGGACGAACAGCAGGGTCAGCGCGGCCGTCACCACGGCGACCGCGCCGATGACGAACAGGTCGAACGGCGACAGCAGCAGCCGCGTCCCGCCCGCCGACAGGCCCTTGATGGTGAACGCGGGCGGGTAGGAGTGCGGGGTGTCGCCCCAGATCATGCCGGCGGCGGCCTGCAGCAGCACGTACAGCCCGAGCGTGACGATCACGGCGTTCAGCGGCGGTTTCCCCTCCACCGGCCGCACCAGCACCCGTTCGGCGACCGCGCCGATGACCAGCCCGGACGCCAGCGCGACGCCGAGCGCGAGCCAGTACGACCCGCCGTCGTGGACGACCGTCCAGGCCAGGAACGTGGTGAACATCAGCATGCCGCCCTGCGCGAAGTTCACCACGCGGGTGGCGCGCCAGATCAGCACCAGCGCCAGCGCGACCGCCGCGAACACCGCGCCCTGCGTGATCCCGGCGAGCGTGAGATTGACGAAGCGGACCATCAGAACCCCAGGTAGGCGTGACGGAGCCGGGCGTCGGCGGCGAGCACGGCGGCGGGTTCGGACGCCACCACCGCGCCGAGGTCGAGCACGACGGCGCGGTCGGCGACCGACAGGGCGCTGCGCGCGTTCTGCTCGACGAGCAGGACGGTCCGGCCGTCCTCGTCGCACAGCCGGCGCAGCACCGCCATGAGCCGGGCGACGACGCGCGGCGCCAGGCCGAGCGACGGCTCGTCGACCAGCAGCAGCCGCGGCGCGCCCGCGAGGGCGCGGGCCAGCGCGAGCATCTGCCGCTCGCCGCCGGACAGGGTCGCGGCGGCGCGGGACCGGCGCGCCGCGAGCGGCGGGAACAGCTCGTACATCTCGGCGATCCGGCGGGCGAGCGCCCTGCGGTCGCGCCGCCAGAGCCCGCCGAGCCGCAGGTTCTCCGCGACGGTCAGCTCGGTGATGACGCCGCCGCTCTGCGGCACGTGCGCCACCCCGAGCCGGACGATCTCCTCGACGGCCATGCGGGTGAGGTCCCGGCCGTCCAGCGCGATCCGGCCGGCGCGCGGCCGGACCAGGCCGGACACGGTCCGCAGCAGCGTCGTCTTGCCGGCGCCGTTCGCGCCGAGCACGGCGGTGAGCGACCCCTTCTCGACCGTCAGGTCCACCCCGTCGAGCGCCCGGACGGCGCCGTACCCGGCGGTGAGGCCCGCGACCTCAAGCATCGCGGACCTCCTCGCCGAGGTAGGCGTCCAGGACGGCCGGGTCGTCGCGGACCTCGGCGGGCGAGCCGGACGCGATGACCTTCCCGAAGTCCAGCACCACGACCTGGTCGCACACGCCCATCACCAGGTCCATGTGGTGCTCGACCAGGACCACCACCGGTCCGCCGCGCAGGCCCCTGATCAGCGCGGCCAGCTCCTCGATCTCGGCCGCCGACAGGCCCGCGGCGGGCTCGTCGAGCAGCAGCAGGTCCGGGTCGGCGACCAGCGCGCGGGCCAGCGCGACCCGCTTCTGCGCGCCGTAGGGCAGCTCGCCGGGCCGCCGTGCCGCCTCCCCGGCGACGCCCAGCTCGTCCAGCCGGGCCAGGGCCCGCTCGCGCAGCGCGGCCTCGTCGCGGTCGGCGCGCGGCAGCGCCAGCAGCCCGGAGCCGAACCCGGCCCGCGCGTGCCGGTCGGCACCGACCATGACGTTCTCCAGCACCGTCAGGCCGGGGAACAGCCCGAGCCCCTGCAGGGTGCGGGCGATGCCGAGCCGGGTCAGCCGGTGCGGCCGGTGCCGGCCGAGCGCCCGGCCGCGCCAGCGCACCTCGCCCGACCGCGGCCGGACGAACCCGCACACGACGTTGAACAGGGTCGTCTTGCCCGCCCCGTTCGGCCCGATCACGCCCGTGACCCGGCCCGGCGGCGCCGACAGCGACACCTTCTCCAGCGCGACCAGCCCGCCGAAGCGGACGGTCACCTCTCGTAGTTCCAGGGATTGCGACGGGCCGCCGGACATGTCGTCACCTCGCCGGACGAAACTCGCGCGACTTCCCCCGAGGCCATTTGTACATACCGACTGGTCGGATTCCACTGAAGATAGAATCGGGGGGCGGCGCCGTCAACAGCCGGTTTCTACCCGCCTCGGCGGCACCGTTCTTGGATCGCGTTCCCGACCGGTAGGCTGACGACTGATCACGGGCGGCGGCGTGGCGGCGCGGGGCCCCGGCCCCGGACGGAGGTGGAGTCTTGACGCAGACGTCAGCGGGGCGCTTGTCCGACGACGTGCCCCTGCCCGATCGGCTGCTCGCCGTGGCCACCCGGATGTTCGCCGAGAAGGGCTTCGAGAGCACCTCGGTCCAGGAGATCGTCAACGCCGCCGGCGTCACCAAGGGCGCCATGTACCACTACTTCGGCTCCAAGGACGACCTCCTCTACGAGATCTACCACCGGCTGCTCGGCCTGCAGATGCGCCGGCTGGAGCAGATCGCCGGCGGGACCGGCAGCGCCGAGGAGCGGCTGCGCGCGGCGGCCCTCGACGTCCTGGAGACCTCGTTCCTCTACCTGGACGACTTCACCGTCTTCTTCCGCTCCACCCACCTGCTCCCCCGCGACCGCCGCGAGGCCGTCCGCGCGGAACGGCGCCGCTACCACGAGTGCTTCCGCGACCTGGTCGAGGAGGGCCAGCGCGAAGGCTCCCTCCGCGCCCACACGCCCGCCGACATCGCCGTCCACTTCTTCTTCGGCACCGTCCACCAGATCGGCGCCTGGTACCGCCCCGGCGGCCGCCTCAAGACCCGCACCATCGCCGAGCACTACGTCGACCTGCTCCTCAACGGGCTGAAGCAGGCTTAGCCCTGTTTTCCCAGGGGGACGACCCCCTGGAACCCCCGTTGCGGCCGACAGGCCGTTTCTCCGCTCCGCTGGCGCTCCGCGGTGAAACGGCCTGTCGGCCGTCGGGCAGGGCCCCGAGGGTGGGTCAGCGCTCGATGTGCTCGATCTTCAGGTCCTTGTTCTGGTGGCGGGCGCGGAGGGGCTTCTTGTCGAACTTGCCGACGGTGGTCTTGGGGATCTCGTCCATGAAGGTCCAGTACTCGGGGACCTGCCAGCGGGCGACCTTCGCGGCGAGGTGGTCGGCGAGCTCGGCGGCGGACGCGGTGGCGTCCGGGCGGAGCACGACGCAGGCGAGGGGCCGCTCGTCCCAGCGCGGGTCGGGGACGCCGATGACGGCGGCCTCCGCGACGGCCGGGTGGCCCATCAGGTGGTTCTCCAGCTCGACGGAGCTGATCCATTCGCCGCCGGACTTGATGACGTCCTTGGCGCGGTCGGTGATCTGGTAGAAGCCGCGGTCGTCGATGGTGCCGATGTCGCCGGTGCGCAGCCAGCCGTCGTGGAACTTCTCCGGCGCGGGGTCGCGGTGGTAGGCGCCGGTGATCCAGGGGCCGCGGACCTCGATCTCGCCGACGGACTCGCCGTCCCAGGGCAGCTCGCGGCCCGCGTCGTCGACGATGCGCATCTCGACGCCGGCGGCGACGCGGCCGGACTTCAGCCGCCAGTCCATCTCCTCGGACGTGCCGGGCTCCACCTCGGGCGGCGGGAACGCCATGCCGCCGAGCGGGCTGGTCTCGGTCATGCCCCAGCCCTGGATGATGCGCAGCCCGTACCGGTCCTGGAACGCCTCCAGCAGCGAGCGGGGCGCGGCGGCGCCGCCGGACGTGCCGGCGCGCAGCGAGGACAAGTCGAGTTCGTGCTGCTCGCCGTGGGCGAGGATGCCGTTCCAGATGGTGGGGACGGCGGAGGCGAGCGTGCTGCTCTCCTGGGCGATGAACTCGGTGAGGTGCTGCGGCTGCATGAACGGGCCCGGCATGTGCAGCGTCGCGCCGGAAAGGAACGCCCCGTACGGCAGGCCCCAGGCGTTGACGTGGAACATCGGGACGATCGTCAGCACCCGGTCGGACTCGGTGATGCCGACGAGCGACGCCGACTGCACGGCCATGGCGTGCAGGAACGTCGACCGGTGCGAGTAGACGACACCCTTGGGGTCGCCGGTGGTGCCGCTGGTGTAGCACATGGACGCGGCGGACCGTTCGTCCACCTCCGGCCATTCGTAGCCGGGCTCCTCGGCGGCGAGCAGCTCGTGGTACCGCAGGACGGGGGCGCCGTTGCGGTTGGCCTCCAGCGGCGCGCCGTCGCCGTCGCCGACGATGACGAACGCCTCGACGGCGGGCAGTTCGTCCACCACCCGTGCCAGGAGGGGGACGAGGCTGTCGTCGACGACGATCACCTGGTCGTCGGCGTGGTTGATGATGTGGGCGAGCTGCTCGGGGAACAGCCGGATGTTGAGGGTGTGCAGGACGGCGCCCATCGCGGGCACCGCGAAGTACGCCTCCAGGTGCTCCTGGTCGTTCCAGCAGAAGGTCGCCACGCGGCCGCCCTGCCGGACGCCGAGCCGCTGCAGCGCGGCGGCGAGGCGTTCGGCGTTCTCGGCGACCTGCGCGAAGGTGGCGCGGCGCGGCTCGCCGCCGCCGGTCCACGTCACGCACTCGCTGCGCCCGTAGACGCGGCGGCCGTGCCGCAGGATCGCGGCGACCGACAGCGGGAAGTCCTGCATGGTGCTGGGGATCATGGCGGTCTCTCCGGTGGGTGGGGGGCGGGAGGCGGTCAGCCGACCAGGACGGACAGGACCTCGGCGACGCAGACGGGCTTGTCGCCGCCCTCGCGCTCGACGGTCACGCGGACCTTGGCCCGCGCGCCCTGCGCGGTGCGCTCCAGCGAGACGAGCTCGGCGCCGGCGCGCACCCGCGACCCGACCGGGACGGGAGCGGGGAAGCGGACCTTGTCCGAGCCGTAGTTGACGCCCATGCGCAGGCCCTCGACCCGGGAGATCTCCGACATCAGCATGGGCAGGAGCGACAGGGTGAGGTAGCCGTGCGCGATCGTGCCGCCGAACGGGCCGTTCGCCGCGCGCTCGGGGTCGACGTGGATCCACTGGTGGTCGCCGGTCGCGTCGGCGAACCCGTTCACCTGCTCCTGCGTGATCGTGTGCCATTCGCTGTGGCCGAGATGGGTGCCGACGGCCTTCTCGTACTCGTCGATGCCCTGGAAAGTCCTCACCGCGTTGCCTCCTCCGCCGGGCGCGCGCCCGCTCCGTGGACGCCATGATGACAACATACCGACCGGTTGGTATGCAACGTCGGGAGCGGGCGGGCCGGAACGGTCCGGAGGGCGGTCAGGCGCCCTTGAGCGCGGCGATGCCCGAGCGCAGCAGCGGCTCGACGGCGGCCCCGATGGCGTCGAACCCCTCCCCCACCGTCTGGCCGTGCAGGTAGCGGTAGTGGATGCCCTCGGAGATCACCGCGAGCTTGAAGCAGGCCAGCCCGACGTAGAACCCGATCGCCGACAGGTCGCGGCCGCTGCGCTCGGCGTAGCGGGCCACCACCTGCTCAGGCGGCGGGAAGCCGGGCGCCCGCGTCGCGTCGGCCTCGGCGGAGGACGGCGTCGTCCGCCGCATGTAGACCAGCAGGAGCGCCAGGTCGGTGAGCGGGTCGCCGAGCGTCGCCATCTCCCAGTCCAGGACGGCCGCGATCCGGTCGTCCGCGCCGACGAGGAGGTTGTCGAGCCGGTAGTCGCCGTGCACGATCGCCGGGGGCGACTCGGGCGGGATGTTCGCCTCCAGCAGCGCGTGCAGTTCGGCGGCGCCGTCGAGCTCGCGGCTGCGGGACGCGTCGAGCTGCTTCTTCCAGCGGCGCACCTGGCGTTCGAGAAAGCCGGCGGGCCGTCCGAAATCGGCCAGTCCCACCTCGGCCGGGTCGACGCGGTGCAGGTCGACCAGCGTGTCGATCATCCGCCCGGCGATCGCCGCCACCCGCTCCGCGCCCAGCGGGACCAGCTCGGACGCGCTGCGGTAGGGGGTCCCCTCGACCATCTCCATCACGTAGAACGGGGCGCCGAGCACGTCCGGGTCCTCGCAGAGGGCGTAGGTCTCGGGGACCGGGACGGCCGTGCCGGCCAGGGCCGTCATCACCCGGTACTCGCGGGACATGTCGTGCGCCGTCGCCAGGACGTGGCCGAGCGGCGGGCGCCGGACGATCCAGGAGCGGGACCCGTCGGTCACCTCGTAGGTCAGGTTCGAGCGTCCGCCGGCGACCACCCGGGCGCGCAGCGGGCCCGCGCCCGCCGGCCACGGGGCGCCCGCCGCGGACCGCTCCAGGCGGCGGCGGAACCGGTCGAGCGGCAGGCCCGGGACGTCCCCGTCTTCGAATACCCGCAATGCGCCCTCCTTGGCCGATCCAAGCACTTGTACCGTCCGGTCGGTATGGCGCAAGATAACGAGTTGGGAACGCTCACCGCGATGAGCCGGAGGCTCCCGGTCTGCGCCCCCACCAGGCAGGCATCGGTGCGCCGATGACACCATACCGACCAGTTGGTATGCAATAGCCGAATCCCCATTGCCATTCTCGGTTGGCGGCATTACTTTTGCGGCACACGCGAAGCGGTGTGAGCTTCGCCACCGTGGCCGAGCAGGAGCAGGAGGAGGTCTTCGGCCCCGTCCGCGCAGCCGTCCCCGCGACGGCGGCGGCGACGCGGCACTCGCCATCGCCCAAGGCACCCCGTACGGGAGCGGCCATGGACGCGGACCCGGCCCGGCGCAAGCCGGGGAGTCCGCGGCCGGCGGCCCGCTCCCTTCGCAGGACCGGTTCTCGGGGGAGACCAGCGCCCGGAGGAGTCCCTTACATGTCCGTTTCATCGTCCACCAACGACGGCGTCGCGCCCGGCGGCGCGGCGGCCCCGCCCGGCCTCGCGGCACGGCTGTGGCGGCGCGACCTGCCGCACTACCCGGAGACGGGGCGCCGCTACCTGTACCTGGGCATCGTGGTGCTCACCACGATCGTCCTGTACTACCTGCTCTACATCCAGTACGCGGTGGCGACCTCCATCATGGAGCACTACCGCATGACCTTCGGCTACTTCATCATGCTGTCGGTGATCGGCAACGCGATCGGGGCGTTCGCGTCGCTGTTCGCCGGGCTCGCCGACCGGTGGGGCCGCGCGAACCTGGTCGTGTACGGCCTGCTGGTCGCGGGCGTGATCGTGCTCGTGCTGCCGCACTCCCCCAACAAGGGCGTCTACCTGGCGCTGTTCGCGGTGCTCAGCCTGATCGAGGGCATCGTGCTCGTCGCGACCCCGGCGCTGATCCGCGACTTCTCCCCGCAGCTCGGCCGCGCGACCGCGATGGGCTACTGGACGATGGGCCCGGTCATCGGCAGCCTCGTGGTCACGACCGTGACCAGCGCGACCCTCGACTCCTCCAGCTGGCAGGACGAGCTGACCTTCTCGGGCATCGCGGCGCTCGTGGTGTTCGTCATCGCGCTGTTCGGGCTGCGGGAGCTGTCCCCGGCGCTGCGCGACCAGGTCATGGTGTCCATGCGCGACCGCGCGCTGATCGAGGCGCGGGCCCGGGGCATCGACCCGGAGGCGCAGCTGAAGGGCAGCTGGCGGCAGATGATGCGGCTGGACGTCGTCGGCTCGGCCTTCGCGATCAGCGTCTACCTGCTGCTGTACTACGCGGCGGTCGGCAACTTCGTCGTCTACTTCTCCGCGACGTTCGGCTACAGCGAGCAGCGCACCAACGCGCTCGGCAACTGGTACTGGGCGGCGAACGCGATCGCGCTGGTCGTCGCCGGCCTGATCTCCGACCGGCTGAAGGTCCGCAAGCCGCTGATGCTGGTCGGCGGCATCGGCTCGGTGGTCTGCACGGCGGTCTTCGCCTCCTGGGCGACCGAGCCGAAGACCGGCTACTACGACTTCGCCTGGCTGTTCGTCGGGATCGGGATCTTCGGCGGGCTGGCGTACGCGCCGTGGATGGCGGGCTTCACCGAGACGGTGGAGAAGCACAACCCGGCGGCGACCGCGACCGGCCTGGCCGTGTGGGGCTGGATCCTGCGCATCGTCGTGGCGTGCTCGGCGCTGTTCGTGCCGATCGTGGTGAACTCGGTGACGCCGATCGTGGAGCACGGCGCGGAGGTGAAGGCCGCGTCGGCGCAGGCGCAGCAGGCCCTCGCGATCACGACCGCGCACCCGCAGATCTTCGCCGAGCTCGGCAAGTACCCGCCCGGGCAGGCGCCGCCGGAGCTGCAGGCGCGGGCGGCCCAGGAGGTCGGCGTGCCCGGCCTGCAGGCGGTGGCCAAGGCCCAGCCGCAGCTGAAGATCCTCAAGGAGCACGGCACCGAGGTGCAGAAGGCGGCCAAGGACGGCCCCGGGCAGTGGCAGACCTGGTGGTACGTGGCGCTGGGCGGCCAGGTCGTGTTCATCCCGTTCATCTTCATCATGAGCGGGCGCTGGAGCCCGCGGAAGGCGCGTGAGGACGCCGAGGCGCACCAGAAGGCCATCGAGCAGGAGATGGCCGCGCTCGGCTGACGCACGGGTCCGACGCACTGATCCGACACGCACGCCCCAGGCCGGGACGCCCGGCGGCGGGACGCGAGACGAGCCGATCCACCGGCCGGGACGTCCCGGCCGGTGGATCGCTGCTTTCCGGGCCTCGCCGGGAACTTAGCCAGGCGAACCTATAGGCACCTTATAGAAGTAAGTGATATATGTCGGACATGGATGCGCAGTCTCCGCTCGACGAGCTGGAGCTGGCGGCCGGTCTCGGCCGCTTGTACTCGCTGATGCGCTCGCTGTCGCTGCCCCGCGACCTGTCCATGACGACCGTGTCGACGCTGGCCACGCTCGAACGCCGCGGCCCGTGCCGGGTGACCGAGCTGGCCGCGCTGGAGGGCGTCACGCAGCCGGCGATGACGCAGCTGGTGTCCCGGCTGGAACGGGAGGGGATGGCCGAGCGCCGCGCGCTGCCCGGCGACCGCCGGGTCGTCGCGGTGCACCTCACCGACGCCGGCCGCGCCGACCTGGCGCGCCGGCGGGCGGGGCAGGCCAAGCGGCTGGCCGAGCTGCTGGCCGGGCTGCCCGCATCCGACCGGGAGGCGATCGCCGCCGCACTGCCGGCCCTGGACCGGCTGGCCGGCGCCGCCTCCGGCGTCCCCGACACACCTGCTTCCGGAGAGTGCGAATGAGTCAGCCGTCCGCGGGCGCGCAGAGCCCCTTCAAGCAGCCGAAGGCCGTGTGGGCCGTGGCGTTCGCGTGCGTGGTGTCGTTCATGGGCATCGGCCTGGTCGACCCGATCCTGCCCGCGATCTCCGCGGACCTGCACGCCTCGCCCAGCCAGGTCACCCTGCTGTTCACCAGCTACCTGGTCGTCACCGCGGTCGCCATGCTGGTGACCGGGTTCGTGTCCAGCCGGATCGGCGCCAAGCGCACCCTCATCGCCGGCCTCGCCCTGATCGTGGTGTTCAGCGCGCTCGCCGGGACGTCCGGCAGCATCGCCGGGATCATCGGGTTCCGGGCCGGCTGGGGCCTCGGGAACGCGCTGTTCATCGCGACGTCCCTGGCAGTCATCGTGGCGTCCGCCAGCGGCGGGCTCAGCGGCGCGATCATCGCCTACGAGTCCGCGCTCGGGCTCGGCATCGCGGTCGGGCCGCTGCTCGGCGGGCTGCTCGGCGACGTCAGCTGGCGCGGTCCCTTCTACGGCGTCGCGGTGCTGATGGCGATCGCGCTGATCGCCACGATCACGCTCGTGCGGCCGCAGCCGAAGCCGGCGCGCAAGACCTCGATCGCCGACCCGATCAAGGCGCTGCGGCACCGCGGCCTGCTGGTGATGAGCCTGACCGCGCTCTGCTACAACTGGGGCTTCTTCACCGTCCTCGGCTACGCGCCGTTCCCGATGCACCTGAGCGCGCTGAGGCTCGGCCTGGTGTTCACCGGCTGGGGCCTGCTCGTCGCGGTCTTCGCGGTGTTCGGCGCGCCGTGGCTGCAGCGCCGGCTCGGCCTCGCCCGCACCCTGTACTTCAACCTGGCGCTGTTCGCGGTGGACGTGGCGGTCATCGCGATCTTCGTGAACTCGCAGGCCACGCTGATCGTCGCGGTGATCGTCGCGGGGGTGTTCATCGGCGTCAACAACACCGTGACCACGCAGGCGGTGATGATGGTCGCGCCGGTGGAGCGTCCGGTCGCGTCGGCGGCCTACGGGTTCGTCCGGTTCATCGGCGGCGGCCTCGCCCCGTTCGCGGCGGGGAAGATGGCCGAGCACGCCAACATCCACGTCCCGTTCGCCGTCGGCGCCGCCGCGATCGCGCTCGGCATCGTCGTCCTCGCCATCGGGCACGGTGACCTCACGCGCGCGGAGCGCAACCAGGCCGAGGTCGACGCGGAGGCGTCCGGCGGCGGGCCGGACGCCGAGGTCACCGAGGCGGCCGAGGCGGGCTCGGGGTCCGGTTCGTAGGGGCCCGCCTTCTGTGCGCCGGGCACGAAATCGCCGCGATCTTTTGTGCGGCCGGATGCGTAGCCGGACGGCCCGGCGGCGGGGTTGGATCACCCCATGAAGATCGCCGTGCGGGCGGCGATGATCGTGGCGGCGTTGCTCGCCGCGTTCATCGCCCACCCCCTGCCCGCCGGAGCGGCACAGAACGCTCCTGGAACCACCGAGCACACCATCGCCATGGGCGACTGGGATCGCCCCTACCTGCTGCACACGCCGCCGAACCTGAAACCCGGGAAGCGGCTTCCGCTCATCGTCGCGCTGCACGGCGGGCTGAACGACGCCGCGTACGTGGAGAACCAGAGCGGGCTCGACAAGGTCGCCGACGAGGAGGGCTACGCGGTGGCCTACCCCGACGGGCTGCTCGGCACCTGGAACGCCGGCGCCTGCTGCTGGTTCGCCCGCTGGGCGGGCGTCGACGACGTCGGGTTCCTCGACAAGCTCATCGACACGCTGGTGAAACAGGGCGTCGCCGATCCCGGCCGGGTCTTCATGACCGGGTTCTCCAACGGCGGCGGGATGGCCTACCGCTACGCGTGCGAGCGGTCCGACAAGGTCGCGGGGATCGCCGTGGTGTCGGGCGCGCTCGCCATCGGCTGCACCCCGAAGCGGCCGGTGTCGGTCCTGGCCTTCCACGGGACGTGGGACCCGTCCGTGCCCTATACGGGCGGCGGGAACATGGACGCCGACGTGCATTTCCCGTTCATCGGCGTGCAGGTGCTGATGGAGTTCTGGAGATGGGTGGACAAACTTCCAGCGCTTTCATGGCCCGTGCCGGACGGCCCGGAAGGCTGCGTCGGCACCGGCCCCGGAGCCGTCGAGGTCGCGTTGTGCACGAAGCAGCAGGGCGGCCACGAATGGCCCGACTACGCCAGCAAGCTGATCGGCGAGTTCTTCGACTCCCGTCCATCGCTGCCGAAACCGGCGGCCTGACGAGTCGCGCCGGCCGCCGGCGCGGCGAGGGCGGGCCCACCCCCGGGCCCGCCCTCGGCTCAGGGGGTCACGCCGTGAGGCTCCGCGGGCGCAGGTCCGTCCAGTTCTCGGTGATGTAGGCCAGGCAGTCGGACCTGGCGCCCGGGCCGAACGCCGTCGTCCAGCCGGACGGGACGTCGGCGAACTCCGGCCACAGCGAGTGCTGCCCCTCGGCGTTGACCAGGACGAGGAACGTGCCGTCGGGGTCGTCGAACGGGTTGGTCATCACGCCTCCTGCGGGACGCTCGCGAGGCGCGCCGAGCGCGCCGCGATGGACTGGACGATCTCTCCGGTGCGCACCGCCGTCATCGACAGCAGCGACGAGGCGATGCCGTGGCTGTGCTCGGTGGCTCCCTGCAGGTAGACGCCCCATTCGCGGCCGGGCTCGGTGGCGATGCGGTAGTCGCGCTCCATGGCGGGACGGCCGTCCGGGCGCGTCCGGCACCGCGCGCCGGCCTCGCCGAGCAGGCCGAACGGGTCGCGCTCGCGGTATCCGGTGGCGTAGACGACGGCGTCGGCGTCCAGGTCGGCCGTCTCGCCGGTGGGCAGGAAGGCGACCCGCATCCGCACCCCGCCGGTCTCCTCCCGGACGCCGAGGACGCGGGACGCGTTGAGGATCCGCAGCCGTTCGGCGCCGGCGACCTTCTCGGCGTAGGCGCGCCGGTACAGCTCGTCGATGAGGTCGAGGTCGACGACGGAGTAGTTGGTATTGCGGGAGTAGCCGAACAGCATCTCCTTCACCTCGTCCGGCGCCGCGTAGTAGTGGTCGACTGCGGCGGGGTCGAAGATGCGGTTGGCGAACGCGCTGTCGTCGGCGGGCGAGTAGCCGTAGCGGGCGAAGACCGCGCAGACCTCCGCCGACGGGTAGGTGCGGTGCAGGTACTCGACGGCCTCGGCGGCGCTCTGACCGGCACCGACGACGACGAGCCGGCGCGGCTCCCAGCCGAGCCGCGCGTCCAGCCGGGTCAGCAGTTCCTCGGTGTGCCAGATCCGCTCCCCCTGGCGGACCCCCTCGGGCAGGACGGGGTCGAGGCCGGCGCCGATCACCACGTTGCGGGCGAGGTGGGTCTCCAGCTCGTCGTCGCGGCGCACGACGACCTCCAGCGTCCCGGCGTCGTGCTCGCGCAGCGCGACGACCTCCGCCCCGTATCGGACACGGCCGGCGAACGCGGCGGCCGTCCATTCGAGGTAGTCGTGGAACTCCATCCGCGTCGGGAACATCGTCTTGTGGTTGACGAAGTCGACGAGGCGGCCCTTGGCGTGCAGGTAGGACAGGAACGAGTAGGGGCTGGAGGGGTTCCGCAGGGACACCAGGTCCTTGAGGAAGTGGACCTGCATGGTCGCGCCGTCGATCAGCATGCCGCGGTGCCAGCCGAACGCGGGCTGCTTCTCGAAGAACACCGCGTCCGCCGACGGGTGCGCCTCCTCCAGCGCGACGGCGAGCGCCAGGTTGGACGGGCCGAATCCGATGCCGACGACGTCGCGGACGGGCGGGTGCGTCTCCCCCGGCATCAGGCCGCCTTGCCCGCGGCCGCGGCCTTGGCGATCTGCGGGACGACCTGGTCGACCACGTACGGGACCGACAGCGCGGTCGGGGTGCGCAGCGGCCAGAACGACTTCAGGTCGAGGCGCACGTACGAGCCGCGCTTGACGACGGGCAGGCCGGAGAACAGCTTGTTGCCCTCGAACTTCTTCTGCGTCGCCGGGTCGTCGTTGTAGTAGCTCAGCAGGACGTCGGTGTCGAGCACGGACAGCTTCTCCATGCTCAGCTCGGCGGCGAAGCCGTCGCCGGGCAGCTTGCTCAGCCTGTCCGGCAGCACCATGCCGAACTGCTGGAGCATCTTGACGCTGGTGTCGTCCTTCGACTTCATGACGCCGATGTTGCCGTTCGGGAAGACGCTGGTGAACGCGAAGCCCTTGCCCTGCAGTTCGGGGTGCGAGGTCTTCACCGACGCGATCTTCGCCTCGACGCCGGAGACGATCTTCTCCCCGTCGGCGGGCCGGCCGACGGCCTTGGCGACCTGCCGGGTGATCTGCTGCCAGGAGTCCTCGGCGGGCCCGGTCTGGTAGGCGACGGTCGGCGCGAGCTTGGAGAGCTTGCCGTACTCCTTGTCGATGGTGAAGTCGCCGCCGGCCAGGATCAGGTCGGGCCGCAGCGCGGCGATCTGCTCCAGGTCGAAGCCGGAGTCGCCGGTCTTCAAAAGCTTCGGCTTCCCGCCGCCGACCTTCGGGGCGCTCCACGGGGCGAGGCCGTCCGCCTGGACCCCGGTCAGCTCCACCATCCCGACCGGCTCGACGCCGAGGGCGAGCAGCGCGTCCTGGTCGACCTCGCCGAGCGCCACGATCCGCTTCGGCGCGCTCTTCACGGTGGCGGACCCGAGCTTGTCGGTGATCGTGACCGGGAACGAGCCGGCGGCGCCGCCGGAGGAGGCCTTGGCGGGCTCGTCGTCGCCGCCGCACGCCGCGGTCAGCGCGAGACCGAGGACGAGCGCGCCGGTGGCGGCCAGACGCCGCGTCAGTGTGCGCATGAGGACCGGTGTCCTTCCAGATGTTCCAGGGGGCTGTCGGGGAGTGATCTTAGGTTAGCCTTACCTTACTTTTCAATGCCCTGCGAAGTATGACCCGTCTCACCCCGTTCCTTGGGGTTCGTCCAGCCGGGCCAGCAGGCCCGCGACGGTCGGCGCCGCCATCAGCGCCGCGATCCGCAGCCCCGCGCAGCCGGGCTCGCGGCGGATCCGCCGCACCAGCCGCATCGCCAGCAGCGAGTGCCCGCCGAGGTCGAAGAAGTCGTCGTCCGGCCCGACCTCGGGGACGCCGAGCTCCTCGGCGAAGATCCGGCACAGCGCCGCCTCCCGGTCGTCCCCGCGCCGCACCGCCGCGGGCGCGGGCGGGGCCCCCGTCTCCGTGACGGCGCGGGCGGTGAGGACGGCGGGCAGTGCACCGACGGGCGTGGCGGGATCGTCCGCGACGGTCTCCAGCAGCGCCACCAGGCCGCCGGCCATCGTCCGGACCGTCTCCCGGTCGAACAGGTCGGCGGAGTAGTCGACGACCAGCCGGAGATCGTCGCCGCGCTCGCGGAAGATGAAGTCCAGGTCGAACTTCGCGGCGGACGGCCCGAACGACGCCTCCCCCTGCTCCAGGCCGCGGAAGCGCACCTCGCCGGGGTCCTGGTTCTCGTGGCCGACCATCACCTGGAACAGCGGGTTGCGTCCCGGCACGCGCCTCGGGCGCAGCGCCTCCACGACGGCCTCGAACGGCAGGTCCTGGTTGGCGAGGCCGGCGAGCGCCGCCTCGCGGACCCGTCCGAGCAGCTCGGCGAACGTCGGCTCCCCCGACAGGTCGGCCCGCAGGACGAGCGTGTTGACGAAGAAGCCGACCAGGTCCGCGGCGGCCTCCTCGGTGCGTCCCGCGACCGGGCTGCCGAGCGGGATGTCGTCGCCGGCCCCCGTGCGGTGGAGGAGTGCCGCGACCGCGGCCTGGCAGACCATGAACACGGTGGCGCCCGCGTCCCGCGCGACACGGCGCAGCCTCCGTGTCAGCGCGGGCGGCAGGTCAGCCGTGAGGGTCCCGCCGCGCTGGCCCGCCGTGCCGGGCCTCGGCCTGTCGGCCGGCAGCGGGATCTCCTCGGGCGACCCCGCGAGGGCCTGCACCCAGTGGGCGAGTTGCCGGGTGTGGACGCTGCCCGGATCGCGCGGGTCGCCGAGCAGCTCGGCCTGCCACAGCGTGTGGTCGGCGTACTGGACGGCCGGCGGCTCCCACGCGGGCGGCGCCCCGTCCAGCCTCGCGGCGTACGCCTCGGCGACGTCGCGCGCGAACGGCCCGAACGACCACTCGTCGAACGCGATGTGGTGGAAGACGGCCAGGAGGAGGTGCTCCCGCTCCCCTTCCGGGAAGACCGCGACGCGCAGCGGGATGTCGCGGGCGAGGTCGAACGGGCGGGCGATGACCTCCTCCGGCGCGGCCGACGCGACCTCCAGGGCGGGACGGGCCTCGTCCGGGTCGAGGATCCGCTGGTAGGGCGTGCCGTCGTGTTCGGGGAAGACCGTCCGCAGCGCCTCGTGCCGCGCGGTGACGTCGCCGATCGCCGCCTCCAGGGCCGCCAAGTCGAGGTCGCCGCTCAACCGGACGGCGAGCGGCAGGTGGTAGCCGTCGCGCGGCCCGTCGTCCTCGCGGAGGAGCTGGTCGAGCAGCCACAGCCGCCGCTGCGCCGGCGACAGCGGGATGCGCTCGGGACGCTCCCGCGCCGCGAGGGCCGGGCGCGGCGCCTCGATCGCGCCGCCGCGCATCCGCTCGGCCAGCTCCGCCACGGTCGGCGTCTCGAACAGGTCGCGGATCGCCAGCGGCGCGCCGAGCGCCGCGCGCGCCCTGCCGATCACCTGCGTGGCCAGCAGCGAGTGCCCGCCGAGGTCGAAGAAGTCGTCGTCCACGCCGACGCCCGGCGCGGCCAGCACCTCGGCGATCAGCGTGCACAGCACCCGCTCGACCGGCGTGCGCGGCGGGCGCCCGCCCGCGCGGCGCGGCCCGTCGCGGCCGGGCTCGGGCAGGGCGCGACGGTCGAGCTTGCCGTTCACGGTCAGCGGCAGCGCGTCCAGCGTGACGATCGCGCTCGGCACCATGTAGCCGGGCAACCGCCGCTTCAGGCTCTCGCGGAGCCGCGCGCCGAGGACGCCGTGATCGCGCGCCGCCACCGGGTCGTTCGCGTACGACGCGGGCGCCCGGCCAGGCTCGACCGGAAGGTTCGCCGCGCCGCCGCCGAAGACGGCGTCGTAGCACCCTGCCTGCGCTGACGGCGTCAGCACGACGTCGGGGTACTGCGCGTAGAGCGCCTCCGGTTCGACGCCTTCGGGCGCGGCGGCGAGCGCTTCGCGCGCCTCGTCCGGCGATCCCCCGTCGCGGAGCACGCGCAGCGCCGCCGCTTCCCCGGACAGCCGCGGATCGGGAATCCCCCGCACCCGCAGCGGCCCGCTCGGCGCCCCACCGGCGAGCGCGCGGAGAACGGCGAGGCGACGGGCGTCTCCGGCGGCGTTGGGATCGTCCAACGCGGCCCAGTCCACGACGGGCGTCTCGGGGGCGGGTGGGACGTCCGGGCCGGGTTTCCAGAGGACGACGTCGTACCGGTGGCGGGTCAGTTCGTTGTGGTGGACGCCCCGCTTGGTGAGGACGTCGACGCGGACGGGGCCGTCCAGAGCGGCGAAGAAGGCGGGGTCGAGGAGGAGTTCCTTCTCCATCCGGACGGCGCGTTCGACCGTGCGCAGGTCGGTGTCACCCCGTCCGAGCTGGATCGCGGCGTGCAGGTGGTGGATCGTCCGCAGGTCGCGGACGTCGCCGAGGAAAAGCCTCCCGCCAGGCGCGAGCAGGCGCATCGCCTTGGCGACGACGTCTTCGAGGTAGGCGGCGCCCGGGAAGTACTGCGCCACCGAATTGATCACGATCGTGTCGAAGTGGCCCTCGGGGAGGCCCTCGGTATCGTGGGCGGGACGGTGGCTCAGCCGGACCGGCGAGTCCGGGCCGAGGTCGGCGCGGAGCTTGGCGATGACCGGTTCGGAGAAGTCCGTGCCCCAGTACTCCTCGCTGCCGGGCGCGAGGCGGGTGAGCAGCAGGCCGGCGCCTACGCCGATCTCCAGGACGCAGCGGGGCCGCAGCGCGCGGATGCGCTCGACGGTGGTGTCCCGCCATTCGCGCATGTCGTCGAGCGGGATCGGCACGCCGTCGTAACTGCTGTTCCAGCCGGCGAACTCCTCATGGTGGACGACGGTGCCGACCTCGGTGTACTCGGCGTCGTAGATCTGCCGCCATTCGGCGAGCTGCTCGCCGGCGGCGCCGTCGCGGGCCCCGTCCGGGACGACGTAGCCGATGATCCGCTTGACGCCGGGGACGTCGGTGGCCGCGGCGACGACGGCGGCCTGCCCGACGCCGGGCTCGGCGGCGAGCGCGGTCTCGATCTCGCCGAGCTCGACGCGGTAGCCGCGGATCTTGACCTGGTCGTCGGTGCGGCCGAGGAAGTCGATGTTGCCGTCCTCGCGGACGCGGACGAGGTCGCCGGTCCGGTACATGCGGCCGCCGGCGAACGGGTCGGCGACGAAGCGTTCCGCGGTCAGGTCGGGACGGCCGAGGTAGCCGCGTGCCAGGCCGGCGCCCGCGATGTACAGCTCGCCGGGGGCGCCGGGCGGGACGGGCCGCAGCCACGCGTCCAGGACGTGCGCGCGGGTGTTCCAGATCGGCTTCCCGACGGTCGGGGTGGCGCTGTCCTCGGTACCGCCGCCGAGCGTGTTGATCGTGTACTCGGTGGGCCCGTACAGGTTGTAGCCGAGGACGCCGTCGGCCTCCGCGAGCCGGTCCCAGACGGAGGCGGGAACGGCCTCGCCGCCGAGCAGGACGAGCGGCGGGCGGTGCCCGCCGTCGAGGAGTCCTTCGTCCAGGAGTTGCTGGGCGTAGGTGGGGGTCACGTTGATGACGTCGACGCGGTGCTCGCGCAGGTAGGCGGTCAGCGCTTCGGCGTCGCGGCGCAGGTCCTCGTCGCAGACGTGCACCTCGTGGCCCTCGATGAGCCACAGCAGTTCCTCCCACGACATGTCGAAGGAGAACGACACGGTGTGCGCGATGCGCAGCCGCCGCCCCGCGCCCTTCACGACGGGGTCGAAGATGTTGGCGCGGTGGTTGAACTGCATGTTCGTCAGGCCCCGGTACGGGGTGACGACGCCCTTGGGGCGGCCTGTGGAGCCCGACGTGTAGATCACGTAGGCGGGGTGGTCGAGGCGGCCCGGGGTGCCGGGCGCGAAGCCGGGCAGCTCACCGGGTTCGAGGTCGGCGCCCGGCAGGCCGTCGAGCGCCTGGGAGGTGCCGGGATCGTCCAGGGCGAGGGTCGTTCCGGAGAACGCGAGGCCGGCGGCGATGTCGCGGTGCGAGACGAGGACCGCCGGCGAGGCGTCGGCGATCATGTAGTCGAGCCGGTCGGCCGGGAGGTCGAGTTCGAGCGGCAGGTAGGCGGCGCCGGTGCGCAGGACGGCGAACAGCGCGACGACCATCTCGGCGGAGCGCGGCAGCGCGAGCGCGACGACGCGTTCCGGGCCGGCGCCGTTCGCCAGCAGCAGCCGGGCGAGACGGTTGATCTCGGCGTTCAGCTCGCCGTAGCCGAGGCGGACGTCCGGCAGCGAAACCAGCGCGGTGTCGCCGGGCTGCTCGGCGGCGCGCTCGGCGAGCAGTTCCGCCACGGTCAGCTCGGGGACGGGTTGCCAGGCGTCGTCCCGGTCGCGGCGGAACCGGTCGTGCTCCTCCGGGACGAGCAGGTCGAGGCGGTGGCACGGCGCGCAGGGGGCGTCGGCGATCTGCCGCAGCACCCGGATGTACCGGTCGGTGACCCGTTCGGCCTCCGCCTCGGTGAACGCGTCGCCCCGGTACATGACGCGGAGCGCGGCGCCCGGGTCGACGACCATGGTGACCGGGTAGTGGGTGGCGTCGCGGACCTCGCGCCCGGTGACGCGGAGCGTCCCGTCCGGGCCGAAGCCCCGGTCGGTGGGCATGCCGGGGAAGTTCTGGAAGACGAACAGCGTGTCGAACAGGGCGCCGAGGCCGGTGGCGCGCTGCACGTCGGCGAGCGCGACGTAGGAGTGGTCGAACAGCTCCGACCGCGCTGCCTGGACGCGTTCGAGCACGGCGGTCAGCGGGTCGGCCGGGCCGGCCTGCACGCGGATCGGGACGGTGTTGAACAGCAGCCCGACCATGGACTCGACGCCGTCCACGTCCGGGTGGCGGCCGGAAACGGAGGCGCCGAACACCACGTCGTCGCGGCCGGTCATGCCCATGAGCGTGAGGCCCCACGCCGTCTCGAACAGGGTGCCGGGGGTGACGCCGTGGTCGCGGGCGACCGCGTGCAGGCGGTCCGCGAGCCCGGCGGGCAGCGCGCGGTGCACCTCCCCGGCGGTGGCGAGGTCGGCGGGACGGTCGGCAAGGCCCGGGCGGACGAGGGCCGGTTCGTCGAAGCCGTCGAGGGCGCGGCGCCACGCGTCGACGGCGGCGTCCCGGTCCTGGCGGGCGATCCAGTCCAGGTAGGCGCGGAACGGCGGGACAGGGCGGGCGGCCTCGGCGGCGGCGTCGGTGTAGGCGTTCAGCAGCGAGGTGACGAGCAGTCCGCCGGACCAGCCGTCCAGCAGGATCAGCTCGGACGTCAGCACCAGGCGATGGTCGTGCTCGCCGAGGCTCGCGAGCCCGAACCGGATCAGCGGCGGCGCGGCCGGGTCGAACGGCTCGGCGCGCTGAGCGTCGACGAACGCGTCCAGGCCGTCCGGGCCGGACACCTCGGCGTGCGTCCAGGGGGTCTCCCACTCGTCCGGGACGAACTGGACGGCGCGGTCGCCGTCGGTGCGGAACCCGGCGCGCAGGTTGGGGAACTTCTCCAGGACGGCGCGGGCGGCGTCCGCCATCCGCGCCGGGTCGATCGGGCCGGACAGCGACACGACGGCCTGCTGCACGTAGATATCGCGGCCCTCGCCGGCCATCATCAGGTGGAAGAGAAGGCCTTCCTGGAGCGGCGACAGCGGCAGCTCGCCGGCGCTCGCGTCCGAGGCGACATCGACGGCCGCGGGGGTCTCGGCGGCCCGGGCGAGGGCCTCGGCCGTCCGCAGCCGGAACACGTCGCGGACCGTGAACGACAGCCCGGCTCGGCGGGCGCGGGCGACGAGCAGCGCCGCGCCGATGCTGTCGCCGCCGGAGCGGAAGAAGTCGTCGTCGGCGCCGATGCCGTCGCGGCCGAGGACGGCGGTGGCGAGGCGGGTGAGGACGCGTTCGGCCTCCGTCGCGGGCGTGCGGCCGGCGGCGGGGCGTCCGGGTTCGGGCAGCGCCCGCCGGTCGAGCTTGCCGTTCGGGTTCACCGGCAGCTCGTCGAGCACGACCAGCTCGGCGGGGACGAAGTGGCCCGGCAGCGTCGCGCGCAGCCGGTCCAGCACGGCGCCGTCGTCCACGTCGCCGGTGACGTAGCCGACCAGGCGCGTCCCGTGGACGGCGACGGCGGCGCGGCGGACGCCGTCCTGAGCGGACAGGGCCGCCTCGACCTCGCCGGGCTCGATCCGGAACCCGCGCAGGGAGATCTGGTCGTCGGCGCGGCCGAGGAAGGCCAGGCCGCCGTCGCGGCGGCGGCGCACCCGGTCGCCGGTGCGGTAGAGGCGGGAGCCGGGCGGGCCGAACGGGTTCGCCACGAACCGCTCGGCGGTGCGGGCCGGGTCGCCGAGGTAGCCGCGCGCGAGGCCGTCGCCCGCCAGGTACAGCTCGCCGACGGGCACTTCGCGGAGCGCGGCGTCCAGGACGTAGGCGCGGGTGTTGGCGATCGGGGCCAGTCCCCCGTCTTCGGCGATCAGGCTGTCCCCGGCGGCCTCAGAGCAGCCGTAGAGGTCGACGATCCGGGCGGGCACCTCGGCCGCGAGCGCGGCGGGCAGGGCCTCGCCGCTGCTGATCCAGGTGGTGACGGACGGTGGCAGGCCGCGTTCCACCAGCGCGGCGAGCAGGCTCGGGACGAGCGTCACGGTCCGCACGCGGTGCCGTTCGATGAGGTCGCCGAGCGCGACGGCGTCCGCCGCGGTCGCGTCTTCGGCGATCACGACGGTGTCGCCGGCGACGAGACCGCCGAGCAGTTCGGTGGTCCCGTCGATGAACGCGGGCGAGCTCTTGGCGACGCGGACGCCGGGCACGGTGAGCCCGGCGCCCCACGCGAGCCGGTTGGCCAGGGCGCCCTGCGTCCCGGCGACGGCCTTGGGCGTCCCGGTCGAGCCCGAGGTGAAGACGACGTAGGCGAGGTGGCCGGGCCGGACGTCCGGCCGTTCGCGGGGCGGCGCGTCGAGGGGCGGCTCCTCGCGTCCGAGGACGAGCAGCGGCCGGACGGCACCGAGCATCGCCTCGATCCGTGCGTGCGGGTACGACAGGTCGACCGGCAGGTAGGCGGCGCCCGTCTTCAGCACGGCCAGCAGCGCGACCGCGAACGCGCCGGAGCGCGGCAGGGCGATGCCGACGACGCGTTCGGGTCCCGCGCCGGCCGCCGCGAGCCGGTCCGCGAGGGCTTCGGCGCGGCGGTCCAGTTCGGCGTAGGTCATCGCGGTGTCGCCGAAGACCAGTGCCGTGGCGTCGGGCGTCCGCGCGGCCTGCGCCTCGAAGAGCGCGGCGGCCGTCGCGGCCGGGAGGCCGCAGGTCGTCTCCGGGTGCTCGACGGGGGCGCCGAGTGCGGACAGGCGGCGGTCGGGGTCCTCGGCGACCTGGTCGAGGATGCGGGCCAGGTCGTCCAGCAGCCCTTCGACCGTGGCGGCGTCGAAGAGGTCTTCGGCGTAGGCGGCGAACCCCTCGACGTCCTCGTCCCCTTCGGCGAAGTACAGGTCGAGGTCGAACTTGACGCCGCCGGTCCCGGGCAGGAACGGCTCGGCGCGCACGCCGGGCAGCGCGAGCCGCACGTCGTCCAGCCGCTGGTGGACGATCATCACCTGGAACAGCGGGTTGCGCGCGAGCGACCGCTCCGGCGCGAGGCGCTCCACCACGCGCTCGTACGGGACGCCGGCGTGCGAGAACGCGGCGAGGTCGGCGGCGCGGACCCGTTCCAGCAGCGCGGCGAACGACGGGTCGCCCGACAGGTCGGTGCGCAGCACGAGCGGGTTGACGAACACGCCGACCAGCCCGGCCAGGTCCTCGTCGGCGCGGGCGGCGATGGGCGAGCCGAGCGCGACGTCGTCGCCCGCGCCGCTGCGCTGGAGCAGCGCCGCGACGGCCGCGTGCAGCACCATGAACACGCTGGTGCCGGTGGCGCGGGCGAGCCGCCGCGCGCCCGCGGCCGGGAGCCGGAACGGGACGAGGCCGCCGCGGTGGCTCGGCTCCGCCGGGCGCGGCCGGTCGAACGGCAGCACGGTCTCCTGCGGAAGTCCGGCGAGGGCCCGCTCCCAGTGGCCGAGTCCTTGGGAGAGGTCGGCCGAGGCCGCCCGCTCCCAGGCGGCGTAATCGGCGTACTGGACGGGCAGCGGCTCCCAGCCGGGCGCCTCGCCTGCCCGCCGCGCCTCGTAGGCGCGGGCGAGGTCGGCGAGCAGCGGGGTGAACGACCATTCGTCGGCCGCCGCGTGGTGCAGCAGCAGGATCAGCGACCACTCCTCGTCGCCCGTCCGGACGAGCGTGCCCCGGATGGGCAGGTCGGCGGCGATGTCGAAGACGTGCGACGCGGCGTCCCGCTCGATGGCGGCGCGGCGCTCCGGCGTCTCGGCGCGGGCGTCGACGACGGAGAAGGTCACCGGGGTGCCGGCGTCCAGGATCCGCTGGACGGGCAGCCCGTCCTCGCCTTCGACCAGCAGGGTCCGCAGCGCCTCGTGCCTGGCCACGACGTCGGCGAACGCGGCGCGCAGCGCGCCGGCGTCGAGGGCGCCGGCGAGCCGGAGGCCGAACGGCAGCGCGTAGGACGCCGACGGGCCGCGCAGCCGCTCCTCCAGCCACATCCCGCGCTGCGCCGCCGACGCCGGGACGACCGCGGGCCGCGCCACGTCCCGGACGCGGACGCCGCCGCGCGCCACCAGCCGCGGGGCGAGCGCGGCGACGGTCGGGGCCTCGAACACGTCGGCGATGGAGAACTCGGCGTCCAGGACGGTCCGGACGCGGGCGGCGAGCTTGGCGGCGAGCAGCGAGTGGCCGCCGAGCGCGAAGAAGTCGTCGTCGACGCCGACGCGTTCGTACCCGAGCAGCTCGGCGAACAGGTCGCACAGCGCGGCCTCGCGGGCGTCGCGCGGCGCCCGGCCGTCCGTGCGGGCGCCGGGGGCGGGGAGCGCGCGGCGGTCGAGCTTGCCGTTGGCGGTCATCGGCAGCGCGTCGAGCCGGACGAGCGCACCCGGCACCATGTAGGCGGGCAGTTCGGCGGCGAGCGCGGCCCGCAGCCCGGCATCGTCGGGGGCATCGGCGCCCGGGACGTAGTAGCCGACGAGGCGCGGCTCGCCCGGCCGGTCCTCGCGGACGACGACGGCGGCCCGCGCGACGCCCGGCAGCGCCCCCAGAACGGCCTGTACCTCGGCGGGCTCGATCCGGAATCCGCGGATCTTCACCTGGTCGTCGGTGCGGCCGAGGTACTCGATGGAGCCGTCCCGAGTCCACCGCGCGAGGTCGCCGGTCCGGTACATGCGGGTGCCGGGCGGGCCGGACGGGTCGGCGACGAACCGCTCCGCCGTCAGGTCGGGGCGTCCGGCGTAGCCGCGGGCGAGCTGCGCGCCCGACAGGTACAGCTCGCCGGGGACGCCCGCCGGGACGGGCCGCAGCGACGCGTCCAGGATGTGCGCGCGGGTGTTCCACAGCGGGCGGCCGATGCCGGGCTCCGGCAGGACGGCGGCGGTCGCGTAGACGGCCGTCTCGGTCGGCCCGTACATGTTCGCGGCGCTGCGCGCACGGGCCGTCATCTCGCCGGCGAGCGCGGCGGGCAGCGCCTCGCCGCCGGTGATGATCCGCAGCCCGTCGAGCGCGGCCGGGTCCAGGGTGCCGAGGAGCGACGGCGTGCCCTGCAGGTGCGTGACGCCGCGCCGGAGGAGGCGTGCCAGCACCGCCGGATCCCGGACGGTCTCCCGCGAGGCGAGGACGATCGCCGCGCCGGTGACCAGCGGCAGGAGGATCTCCAGCGTCGCGATGTCGAACGCGATGGTCGTCACCGCCGCCCACCGGTCGCCGGGGCCGAGCGGGTGCTCGTGCCGCATCCGTGCGAGGAGGTTCGTCAGGGCGCGGTGCGGGACGGCGACGCCCTTGGGCCGGCCCGTCGAGCCGGAGGTGTAGATGACGTAGGCGAGGTCGTCCGGGTGCGGCTCGGGAACGCCTTCCTCGGCGCCTTCGGCGGCGTCGAGATCGCCGTCGAGGACGATGGCGTCGGCCTCGTCCGGGAGCAGGCCGGCCGTCTCCGGCGCCGCGACGGCGCACAGCGCGCCCGCGTCCTTCAGCATGTAGGAGACGCGGTCGCGGGGATGGCCGGGGTCGAGCGGCAGGTAGGCGGCGCCCGACTTCAGCACCGCGAGGACGGCGGTGACGAGGTCGGCGGTGCGCGGCAGCGCGAGAGCCACGACGGCGTCGGGCCCGGCGCCCCGCGCCCGCAGGACACGGGCCAGCGCGGACGACCGCCCGTCCAGCTCGGCGTAGGTGAGGGGCTCGCCGGACTCGGACTCGACGGCGGGCGCGCCGGGCGTGCGGGCGGCCTGCTCGGCGAACAGCGCGACGACGCCGGGGCCGGGGACGTCGCGGGCGGTCGCGTTGGCCGCCTCCAGCCGGGCCTCCTCGGCGGCGTCCATGAGCGCGAGCGCGCCGACCGGGCGGTCCGGGTCGGCGATCGCGCCGCGCAGCAGCGTCTCCAGATGGGCGAGGAGGGCGTCGATGCGCTCGTCGTCGAACAGCTCGCGGCGGAAGGTCGCCTCCACCGTCATGCCCTGCGGCCGGACGAACGCCTCCAGCGACAGGTCGAAGTGGGTCATGCCGTTGTGGACGTGCGTCCAGGACGTGGTGAGGCCCGGCAGCTCCAGCTCGCCGATCTCCTGGGCGAGGAACAGCAGCATGGTGTCGAAGAACGCCGACCGGCCGTGCCCGCGCGCGGGCCGCAGCTCGCGGACGAGCGCGTCGTACGGCGTCGCCTGGTGCGCGAACGCGTTGGTCACCGTCCGCCCGGTGCGGCGCAGCGCCTCCCGGAACGTCGGCCCGCCGGTCAGGTCCGTCCGCATGACGAGCGTGTTGCCGAAGTTGCCGGCGAGCCGCTCGACCTCCACGTGCTCGCGGTTCATCACCGACGACCCGACCGCCACGTCGCCGGAGCCGGTGTAGCGGTGCAGCAGGACGGAGTAGGCGGCGAGCATCACCGTGTAGGGCGTGACGTTCTCCTCCTTGGCGAGCCGGCCGAGCCCCTCGGTCACGTCGTCGCCGAAGCGGCGGGCGCGGCGTCCGCCGCGCTCGGACGCGGCGGCGGAGCGCGGCCGGTCGGCGGGCAGGTCGAGCGGCGGGGGCGGCGGGTCGAGCCGCGCGCGCCAGTAGGCGAGGTCGTCCTCGGCGAGGGGCCGCTTCTGCTCCCAGTCGGCGAAGTCGGCGTACTGGACGCCGAGTGCGGGCAGGCCGTCGGGTTCGCCCGTCACGACCGCCCGGTAGAGGGCCGACAGGTCGCGCGACATCGAGCCCCAGGTCATGCCGTCCCAGGCGATGTGGTGGACGACCAGGACCAGCGCGTGCTCGTCGTCGGCCACGCGCAGCAGTTCCAGCCGGACGGGCCGTTCCGTGCGCAGGTCGAAGGGCGTCGCTGCCAGTTCGGCGGCGCGGGCGTCGGGGTCGGCGCAGGCGACCGGCACCAGGTCGAGCGAGTCGTCGTCCGTGACGATCTGCACGGCGTCCTCGCCGTCGTCGGCGTAGACGGTCCGCAGGACGGCGTGGCGCCGGATGAGGCCGCGCAGCGCCTCACGGAGCGCGGCGGCGTCGAGCGGTCCCGCCATGCGGATCAGCAGGCACACGTTGTAGGCGGGGCTCGCCGGGAACGCCCGGTGGTGCAGCCACATGCTCTGCTGCGCGTAGGACAGCGGCGCGGGCCCGCCGGTCTCGCGCGGGCCGGGGCTCCCGGCGTCCGGTCCGCCCCGGTCCGCCGGGAGGCCGGCCTCCGCCATCCGCCGCCGCATCAGCTCTCGCCGCAGTCGGTGACCCTGCGCCGCCGTCGTCGTCTGCTCCTGCACGCCCCAGCTCTTTCGTCGTCGGCTTGATCAGCAAAAGTTAGGTTAGCCTTGCCTACGAAAATCGCACAAGGTTAGGCTTACCTAAGTTTTCGCCCGGATTCCCGACTCGGTCGGATTTCGTCACCCAAGGGAGCCCACTGCCTTGTCCCCCGGTCTGCGCACTGACGAGAAGCCCACGGAACGGGTGGTCGAGGCCGCCCGCGCGCCGCTCGACCTGATGACCCGGCTGGCCGGATCCGGCCTCTTCACCGACCACGTCGTGTACGAGCGGCCCGGCCGCTGGACGTTCGCCGGCGGCGTGCTCGGCGAGGTCGTCCTCGACTCCGGCGCCGTGCACGCCCGCTGGCCGGGCCGCGCGCCGGAGACCGCGCCGTACACCGGCCGGCCCGCCGCCGCGCTGCGCGAGACGTTCGCCGCCGCGCCGCTCCCGGCCTGGAACGCCTACGGGTGGATCGCGTTCGAGTTCGCCTCGGCCCGTCCGTCCGGACGGCTCGCGCACTTCGTCGTCCCGCGCGTCGAGGTCCACGTGGAGGACGGCGCGGCCCGCATCGCCGGCGCCGACCCGCGTGACGTCGAGCGCGTCGCGGACCTGCTCGCCGCGGACGTCCCGCCCGCTCCCCCGGCCCCCTCGCCGGTGGACGTGCGGGAGGGCGGCGACGTCTACCGCGCGCGCGTCGCCCGGGCCGTCGACGACATCGCGGCGGGCCGCTACCAGAAGATCATCGTGTCGCGGCGGCTGGACGTCCCCTACCCCGTCGACGTCGCCGCCACCTACGCGTGCGGGCGGGCGGCCAACACCCCGGCGCGGTCGTTCCTGCTCGACCTCGGCGGCTTCCAGGCCACCGGGTTCAGCCCCGAGGTCCTCGCGAGCGTGGACGACGGCGGGCGCGTCATGACGCAGCCGCTCGCCGGCACCCGCGCGTTCGGGTTCGGCGGCGACGCCGACGCGCGCACCCGCCGCGAGCTGGAGACCGACCCGAAGGAGATCTTCGAGCACGCCGTGTCGGTCCGCACCTCGCAGGAGGAGCTGTACCGGGTGTGCGACCCCGACAGCGTCCACGTCACCGGGTTCATGACCGTGAAGGAGCGGGGCAGCGTGCAGCACCTCGGCTCCAGCGTCGGCGGCGTCCTCGCGCCGGGCCGCACCTGCTGGGACGCGCTCGACGCGCTGTTCCCCGGCGTGACGGCGTCCGGCATCCCGAAGGCCGAGGCGATCGAGGCGATCGGGGAGCTGGAGGAGCGCCGCGGCCTGTACGCGGGCGCCGTCGCCGCCGTGTCGCACACCGGCGCGCTCGACGCGGCGCTCGTGCTGCGCGCCCTCTACAACGAGAACGGGCAGGCCTGGCTGCGCGCCGGCGCCGGCATCGTCAGCGGCTCGACGCCCGACCGCGAATACGAGGAGACCTGCGAAAAGCTGTCGAGCATCGCTCCCTATGTATGCAAGGCCCTTGGCGTCAGGCGCTAGGGCGCCTTCCTTCGGCGGGCCTTGCGGCGATCGCTGCATCGCTCCGGCTCGCCCTGGGGGCTCGCTGCGCGATCAGGTTCTCGCAAGCTCGAACCTGGCTTCGCACGCGATCGCAACGCTCGGGTCGTTGACGGTTGAGGTCTAGGACGTGCGGACGTTCCGGTCCGCGAGGGTCCATGAGGAGCCCCCTCTGAGCCTTGCTCAGAGGGGGCTCGACCGGTTCAGGTCAGGTCGGCGGCCAGGGCCTTCTTGCTGACCTTGCCGACCGGGGTGCGCGGGAAGGCGTCGGCGGTCTCCAGGCGGTCGGGCCATTTGTAGGCGGCCAAGCCGCGGTCGCGGAGGAAGTCCTTGATGTCGCGGAGCGTCGGCGGCGCGGCCTTCGCGGCGTCGCGGAGGATGAGGAACGCGCAGGTCCGCTCCCCCATCATCGGGTCGGGGACGCCGACGACGGCGGCGTCGTGGATCGCCGGGTGGGCGAGGAGGTGGTCCTCCAGCTCCTCGGCCGAGACCTTGTCGCCGCCCCGGTTGATCTGGTCCTTCTCGCGGCCTTCCACGATGAGGTGCCCGGACGGCAGCTGCCGCACGAGGTCGCCGGTGCGGTAGTAGCCGTCCGGCGTGAACGCGCGGGCGTTGTGCGCGGGCGCGCGGTAGTAGCCGCGCAGCGTGTAGGGGCCGCGGGTGAGCAGTTCCCCGACCTCGCCGGGCGCGACCGTCCTGCCGTCGGCGTCCACGACGCGGATCTCGTCGGCCGGGGACAGCGGGCGGCCCTGCGTCCGCTCCACCAGCTCGGGCGGGTCGTCCAGGCGGGTGAAGTTGAGCAGGCCCTCCGCCATCCCGAACACCTGCTGCACGCGGCAGCCGAGGACCCCGGGGACCTCGGCGGCGCGCTCGGCGGCCAGCTTGGCGCCGCCGACCTGCAGCAGCTCCAGCGAGGACAGGTCGTCGTCGGACCAGGTGGCCGCGTCCAGCCACAGCAGCGCGATCGGCGGTACGACCGCGCAGGCCGTGGCGCTCTCGCGCTCGATGAGCGGGAACGCCTCGTCCGGCGACCCGGACGGCGCGAGCACCACCGTCCCGCCGGTTGCGAACACGCCGAGCAGGCCTGGGCAGGCGAGGGCGAAGTTGTGGGCGGCGGGCAGCACGACGAGGTAGACGGTGTCGCGGGTGAAGCCGCACACCTCCGCGCTGGCCTCCAGGTTGTAGACGTAGTCGCGGTGCGTGCGGGGGATGAGCTTCGGCAGCCCCGTCGTCCCGCCGGACAGCAGGAGGACGCCGACGTCGGAGGGATCCGGGCGCGGGTGCTCGACTGGCTCGGCGTCCAGGTCGGCGAGCGCGGTGAACTCCTGGGCGTCGCCGTCCACGACGACGTGCTCGACGGGGAGCGTCCGGGCCATCGCCCGGTAGTCGAAGTCGCCGTCGGTCTCGCCGCAGACGTAGGCCCGGGCCTCGGCCAGCTCGCACAGGTAGCGGATCTCGCTCTCGCGGTGCGCGGGCAGCGCGAGGACGGGCGCCGCGCCGATCCGCACGAGCGCGAGGAACGCCATGACGAAGCCGGCGGTGTTGGGCAGTTGCACGACGACGCGGTCGCCTGCGCGGACGCCGAGCCGCAGGAATCCGGCGGCGGTGCGTTCGGCGCGCCGGTCGAGGTCGGCGTAGGTGAGGCGGTCGTCGCCCGCGACGAGCGCGACGCGGTCCGGGTCGCCGCGCAGGACGTCGCCGAGGACGCGGTCCTTCCAGTGGCCTTCGGCCTTGTAGCGTGCTTCCAGGTCGGCGGGCCAGGGGGTGAAGCCGTCCATGGCGCTCAGCGTCCGGCGAGCTGGGCGGCGGCGCCGGGGACCGGCTCGGCCGGGTCGGAACCGAGCGCGACGATGCGGTTGGCGCCGTCCACGTGGACGACGCGGGGCCGGTGGGCGGACAGCTCGGCCTCGTCCAGCGCCGCGTAGGTGATGACGATGACCAGGTCGCCGGGCTGGACGAGGCGGGCCGCGGCGCCGTTCACGCCGATGACCCCGCTGCCGGGCTCGCCGGTGATGGCGTAGGTGACCAGGCGGGAGCCGTTGGTGATGTCGACGAGGTGGACCTGCTCGCCCTCGGCGATGCCGGCGGCCTCCATCAGGTCCGCGTCGATCGTCAGCGAGCCCACGTAGTGCAGGTCGGCCTGGGTCACGGTCGCTCGGTGGATCTTTCCGTTCATCAGCGTGCGCTGCACCGGGAGGTCCCCTTCTCTCACGATCAACTAAGGATAGGCTTACCTTAGCTACTCCCCCATCCGAGGAGAACCCCCGACGATGCTCCGGCGCCTCGCCCTGGACATCGGCCCGCTGCGCGACAGCCGGCCGTTCCGCAACGTGTTCATCGCCCGCACCGTCTCGGTCTTCGGGATCGGCATGCTGGCCGTCGCCGTCCCCGTGCAGGTCTACGACCTGACCGGCTCCACCGTGCAGGTCGGCGCCGTGTCGGCCGCCGAGGGGTTCGCGCTCCTCGTCGGGTTCCTGTGGGGCGGCGTGCTCGCCGACCGGCAGGACCGGCGGCGACTCATGCTGCGCGCCCGCACCGCCTCCGGGATCGCGTTCGCGCTGCTCGCGCTCAACGCGTTCCTGCCGTCCCCGTCGTCCGCGGCGCTCTACGCGCTGGCCACCTGGGACGGCCTCGCCACCGGCGTCGCCGTCACCGCGCTGCTCGCCGCGACTCCCGCGCTCGTCGGCCCGGACAAGCTCGTCGCGGCGGGCGCGCTGAACGCCCTGACCGTCCGGCTCGGGTCGATGCTGTCGCCCGCGCTCGGCGGGCTCGTGGTGTCGGCGTTCGGCGTCGGCTGGAACTACGCGGCGGCCGCCGCCGGCACCCTCGGCACGCTCGGCCTGCTGACCTCCCTGCCGAAGCTGGAACCCGCGCGCGGAGACGAGACGGACGCGCATCCGCTGAAGTCGATCGGCGGCGGGCTGCGCTTCGTCGCCTCCCACCGGGTCGTCGGCTCGCTGATGCTGCTCGGCCTGCTGTTCATGGTCGCGGGCGGCGTCCCGGTGCTGATGCCGGCGTTCGCCGAACGCGGCCTGGACGGCGGCCCCACCACCGTCGGCCTGCTGTACGCCGCACCCGCCTGCGGCGCGGTGCTCGCGTCCGTCACCAGCGGGTGGGCGGGTTCGGTCAAGGCCCCGGGCCTCGCGCTGCTGGCCGCGTCCGTGACCGGGTTCGTCGCGCTGGCGTGCACGGGTCTGGCCCGGCATCCCGCGCTCGCCGTCGCGATCCTGTTCGGGTACGGGTTCGCCGCGTCCGTCGAGGAGATCCTGCGGTACGGCCTCATCCAGTCGCACACCCCCGACTCCCATCTGGGTCGCGTCAACTCCCTGTGGGCGGCGCAGGAGACCGGCGGCTCCGCCATCGGTTCGCTCGGCGCCGGCGCGCTCGGCCGCGCCATGCCCCCGGGCCCGGCCATCGTCGTCTACGGGACGGTCAGCGCCGTCCTCGCCCTGGCGCTCGCCGTCACCCTCACGACCCTCCGCACCGCCACCCTCGCCCCCGCCGCCGAACCCGAACGTTGAGTTGCGGCGAGTCGTCGTTATGGAACGCCTCATAACGACGACTCGCCGCAAGTGAACGGGGTTCGGTCAGCCGGCCAGGTGCGACTCGACCTCTTCGTCGGACATGGAGTCGATCTCCAGCCAGATCGCGGCGACCGCCTCCAGGCGGCCCGGAACGTCCTCCAGCTCGGTGAAGCGGCGGGCGATGCGCGCGATCGTCCGCTCGGCGAACAGGACCCGGACCGGCAGGGCGGAGGTGTCGAGCGCCTCGCGCAGCCGCGCAACAAAGGTCGTGGCGAGGACGGAGTCGCCGCCGAGGGCGAAGAAGTCGGCGCCCGCGCCGACGCGTTCCCTCCCCAGCACCTCGGCGGCGATCCGGGCCAGCACCCCTTCCAGGGACGTCTCGGGCTCGGCGTAGGGCGCGGCGTCCTCGCCGGCCTCGGCGGCGGCGAGCGCGGCGAGCGCCTTGCGGTCCACCTTGCCGTTGGCGGTGAGCGGCAGCTCGGCGACCGGTACGAGCACCTCCGGCACCATGTGCGGCGGCAGCAGATCGCGAACGCGCGCCAGCACCGCGTCAGCGGGAACGACCCGGGGCGTGACGGCGGCGCAGAGGCGGTCGCCCGCGAGCAGCGCGACCGCGCGTTCGACGGCCGGGTGGTCGCGCAGCGCCGCCTCGACCTCGCCGAGCTCGATGCGGAAGCCGCGGACCTTCACCTGGTGGTCGCGGCGGCCGAGGAACTCCAGCCTGCCGCCCGGGCGGTAGCGGGCGAGGTCACCGGTCCGGTACCAGCGGACGCCGTCGCGGACGACGAACCGGTCGGCGGTCCGCTCGGGATCCCCGGTGTAGCCGTCGGCGACCCCGGCACCGCCGATCCACAGTTCGCCCGCGACCCAGTCGGGGCGGTCGCGGCCCAGGTCGTCCACGACGCGGCAGGCGACGCCGCCGAGCGGCACACCGTACGGGACGGCGCGCCAGTCGGCCGGGACCTCGCCCGCGACCTCCTGCACCGTCGAGTGGATCGCGGTCTCGGTGGTGCCGCCGAGCGCGACGAACCGGGCGCCCGGCGCCCGCTCGGCGAGCAGCGCGGGCAGGTGCGTGCCGACCCAGTCGCCGCCGAGCAGCACCAGCCGCAGGGACGGGACGGGCCCGGAGCGCAGCAGCATCTCCAGGACGGACGGCACGCTGTTCAGCACGGTCACCGACCAGCGGGCCGCGAGGGCGTTCCAGCGGGCGGCGTCGCGGCGCTCGTCCTCGTCCGGGACGACGACGGCACCGCCCGCAGTCCAGGGGGCGAACAGGTCGAACACCGACAGGTCGAAGTCGAGGGCGGAGACGGCGAGGGTGACGTCGTCGGATCCGATCGAGAAACGTCCGACGAGGTCGCCGATGGTGTTCATCGCGGCGCCGTGCGAGACCTCGACGCCCTTCGGCTCGCCCGTCGACCCGGACGTGAACAGCACGTACGCGACCTGGTCGGGGCGGACCGCGACGGGTTCGGACAGTGGTTCGGCGCCCGGCTCGAAGGCCGGGGTCACGGACGCGGCGACGGCGGCGCTCGCGCGGATCCTCTCGCGGCGCGCGGCCGGCTGCTCGGGGCCGATCGGGACGTAGGCGGCGCCCGCGGCGAGGACGCCGAGCGCGGCGGCGGCCTGGCCGGGCCCCTTGGGAAGCTCGATCGACACCCGGTCGCCCGGCTGGACGCCCAGCGCGACGAGTGCCGACGCGATGCGCAGTGCCCGATCGGCGAGTTCGCCGTAGGTGAGCGTGCCGTCGTCGCCCCAGTGCAGGGCAGAGGCGCCGGGGGTACGACGGGCATGCTCGAAGAATCCCCTGGTCAGGGTGGAGGGCGGAGGGGCCTCGGTGGCGTTGAGACGGTGCCGCACGCGCAGCTGCTCCGGCGTCGCGCCGATGCCGAGCGGCGCGTCCCAGTCGGCGCCGTCCGCGCCGAGCCGGGTGATCGCGGCGGTGTAGGCGGCGAACATCGCCTCGGCGACACCGTCCGGGAACGCGGGGCGGCGCACGTCCCAGTTCAGCAGCAGCCCGCCGGACACCTCGGTGACCTGGGCGTCCAGCAGCACCTGCGGGCCCTGCGAGATGATCCAGGCGGGCTCGCCGAACCGCTCGCGGACCGCGTCGCCGAACAGCTCGCCGAGGTTCAGTGCGCTGGTGTAGACGATCGGGGCGAGGACCTGCTCGCCGCGCAGCCGCGACAGGTCGCGCAGCACTTCGAGGCCGGAGTAGTCGCTGTGCGCGCCGGCGGTGTGCAGGTTCGCCTGCAGGGCGCGGGCCCGCGCGGCGAACGGCAGCTCCTCGGTGAGGTCGGCCTCCAGCATGATGGAGCCGGTGAAGTCGCCGACGACGGAGTCCACGTCCGGGTGGACGGGCTCGCGGTGGAACAGCGGCAGGTTGAGCAGGAACCGCGGCGTCGCCGACCACGCGCCGATGACCTCGGCGAACACGGCGGCGAGCGCCATCGCCGGGGTGATGCCCTCGGCGTGCGCGCGGGCGATGAGCCGGGCCTTCTCCTCCGGCGGCAGCCAGTGGTGCAGGCGCTCGACCTCGTCGCCCGGTTCGGGGACGACCGGCAGCTCGGGCGGGCCGGGCAGGTCGGCGAGCCGGTCGGCCCACCACCGCCGGTCCTGCCCGCGGGCGTCGGCGCGCGGGTCGTCGGCGAGGTAGCGGGCGTAGCCGTAGCGGATCGGGGCGAGCGCCTCGCCCTCGTAGAGCGCGGCGAGGTCGGCGAGCATGACGCGGTAGCTCATCGCGTCGGCGGCGACCATGTCGACGTCGAGGTGAAGCCGCGCGATCCCTTCGGGGAGCAGGCTGAGGCGGGCGTCGAAGACGCGGCCGTCCTCGATGGGGAGCCGCTGCCGCGACATCTCGGCGCGGATCCGGTCCAGTTCGGCGCCGGGGTCGGCGGCCTCGCGCAGGTCGTGGACGGTCACGGCGGGCCCGGGGCGCTCCGGCAGGATCCGCTGCGTCCCGTCGTCGCCGACGGCGACGCGCAGCATGGGGTGCCGGTCGGCGAGCGCGCGCACGGCCGGCTCGAAGCGGGACGGATCGATGGCGCGGCCGTCCAGCTCGACGTAGAGGTGCGCGGCGACCGAGCCGAGGGACTGGCCGGAGTCGCGGCCGATCCAGTACGCGTGCTGCATGAGGGCCAGCGGGAACGGCCCGTCGGGTTCCCCTCCGTCCGGCTCCAGAGCGGGCTCGGGCGGGCGGGCCTCCATCTGGCCGCGCTCGGCGAGCAGGTCCCACCAGCCTGCGAGGGTGGGCCGCTCGGCCAGCTCGGCGAAGCGGACCTCGACGCCGCGGCGGCGCAGCCGCCCGGTCAGCTGCATGAGGCGGATCGAGTCCATCCCGAGCTCGATCAGGTTGTCGCCCGGCTCGGCGTCCTCGCCCAGCACGTCGGTCAGCGCGGCGTGCAGCTCATCCCAGGTCAGCACAGAACTCCCCTCAACTTAGGTAAGGCTAACCTAAATTGATCGCCGTCCCACCGTCAATGCGGGCGCCTTCAGGCGGCCGCGCGGCGTCCGGAGGTGAGCAGCAGCCACGCCAGGTAGGCGCCGCCGAGCACGCCGGTGACCACCCCGACCGGCATCGCCACCGGCAGGTGCAGCGAGATCAGGTCGCCGCAGGCCAGCAGCGCGGCGCCGGTCAGTCCGGCGGGCAGCAGCAGCGCGCCGGGGCGGCGGGTCAGCCGCCGCGCCAGCTGCGGCGCCGCGAGCGCGACGAACGGCACCGGGCCCGCCGCCGCCGTCGCCGCCGCGCCGAGGCCGTCGCCCACCACCACGAGCAGCGCGCGCGTCCGCTGGACGGGCACACCGAGCGCCCGCGCCGCGTCGTCGCCCATCTCACCCATACCGAGCGGGCGGGCGAGCAGCAGCGCCATCGGGACGAGCACCGCGAGCGCGATGGCGAGCGGCACCGCCTGCGCCCACCCGCGCCCGTTCAGGCTCCCGGTCAGCCAGAACGCGGCCTCGTACGCCTCGCGCAGTTCGGCGCGGGTGATGAGGTAGGAGTTGGCGGCCTCCAGCATCGCGGCGGCGGCGACCCCGATCAGCACCAGGCGGACGCCGTGCACGCCGCCGCCCCGCCGGTAGGCGACGATGTACACGCCCGCGGCGGTGATGAACGCGCCCGCGACCGAGCTGACGGTGATCGCGACCGCGCCGCCGCCGAACACCAGGATCTGCAGCAGCGCGCCCGTCGCCGACCCGGTGGTGAAGCCGATGAGGTCGGGGCTGCCGAGCGGGTTGCGCGACATGCTCTGGAAGATCGCCCCGCTCATGCCGAGCGCCAGCCCGGCGAGCAGCCCGGTGACGGCGCGCGGCAGCCGCAGCGTGCGGACGATGAAGTCGGTCGCCTGGTCGCCCTGCCCGACGAGCGAGCGCACCACGTCCACCGGCGAGATGGGGAACTCACCGGATCCGACCACGAAGACGGCGGCGCCCACCGCGACCAGCGCCACCAGCCCGCACACCAGCGCCGCCCGCGGCTCCCACCGCACCGACACCCCGCCGGCCCGCATGACACGGCTCATAGGTCACGGGTCCTTCCGCGCCGGACGATCAGCATGAACAGCGGCGCGCCGAGGAACGCGGTGACGATCCCGGTCTGCAGCTCGCCGGGCGTGACGACGCGTCCGGTGATGTCGGCGGCGAGCAGCAGGACGGGCGCGAGCAGCAGCGAGTACGGCAGCACCCAGCGCTGGTCGGGGCCGACGAACGCGCGGACCGCGTACGGGACGGCGAGGCCGAGGAACGTGATGGGCCCGACGGCCGCCGTCGCCGCCCCGCACAGCAGCACGACGGCCAGCGCGCCGAGCGCCCGCGTCCGGCCCGGATGGACGCCGAGCGCGCGGCCCGCCTCGTCGCCGAGGCCGAGGGCGTTCAGCGGCCGGGCGAGCAGCAGGGCCAGCACCGTCCCGGCGGCGATGAACGGCAGTACCCGGAGGAACACCCCGGTGTCCCGCCCGGCGAGGCTGCCGACCTGCCAGAACCGGAAGCCGTTGAAGGCGCGCGGGCTGAGCAGCATCAGCCCGGCCGTCAGCGCGCTGAACACGGCGTTGACGGCGGCGCCCGCCAGCACCAGCCGCGCGGGCGAGGTCCCGCCGCGCCCGCGCGCACCGATCGTGTGGACGAGCACGGCGGCGCCGGCGGCCCCGATGAACGCCGCCCACACGTAGACCAGGACGTCGTCGGCGCGGAACGCCCCGATGACGATGACGACCGCGAGCGCGGCGCCGCCGTTCACGCCGAGCAGGCCGGGTTCGGCGAGCGGGTTACGGGTGAGCGCCTGCATCACCGCGCCGGCGAGGCCGAGCGCGACGCCGGCGCCGATGCCGAGGAGGGTGCGCGGGAGCCGCAGCTCACGCACGATCAGCGCGTCCCGCGACCCGTCCGGCGCGAACACGGCCGGCGCGACCTTCCCGATCGGGATGTGCTCGGCGCCGACGGCCAGGCTCGCCGCGGCCGCCAGCAGCAGGAGGACGGCGAGGGCGCCGAGCCCGGCCCAGCGGCCCGCCGGGCGCCGGACCGGAGGCGCGGCGGCCTCCTTCGCCGGGGGTGTGCGGGGGGTTCTCCGCGCGAGGGGCAGCACGGTTAGTAAGGCTAGCCTAAGCTAACTCGACGCCTCCACCCCTCCCCGTTCCCGATTTTCCGGATCTCCTCGCGCCAGTGCCAATACGTGCGTATGGTATACATGCGTATTGGAGATTGAACGCTTGTATTGGAGGGTTCGGAAGCGTGACGGAGACGGGCCCGGCACAGGAAGACCTGACGGCGCGCGCACGGATCAGGGACGCCGCGCTGGAGATGTTCGCCGAGCACGGGATGAAGGGCGCGACGTTCCGCGGCATCGCGGAGGCGGCCGGGGTGTCGGTCGGGCTCGTCCAGCACCATTTCGGCTCGAAGCAGGAGCTGCGGGAGGCCTGCGACGCCTACGCGCTCGACACGATCCGCCGGCTCAGCTCGGAGAAGATCGACGGGATCGGCGACCCCGGCTTCCTGGCGCGGGCGATGCGGATCGACCTTCCCGTGCGCCGCTACCTCGCCCGCGCGCTCGTCGACGGCTCCCCCGCCGCGGCACGGGTGTTCGACGACCTGGTCGACACCACCGAGACCTACTTCGCCTCCGACCTGCCGCCCGGGATCAACGCGCCCGTCACCACCGACGTGCACGCCTACTCCGCCGCGCTCGTCGCGATGACGATCGGCATGGAGGTGCTGCACGACCACCTGTCGCGGGTACTGGGCGTCGACACCTTCACCCCCGAAGGCTCGCTGCGGCTGCGGCGCGCCCTCTTCGACATCGTCGACGACCGGCTGCTGAGCCGGGAACTCGCGGCACGCGCCCGCACCACCATGCGGGAGTACGAGAGCGGCGCCTTCGGGCCGGCCGCTCGCACCGGGAACACCGAGGAAGGCCCAGGAGAGAAGGCAGGATGACTGAGGCGGTACGGGCCGAGGGCCTGGTCAAGACGTTCGGCCGGACGCGCGCGCTCGACGGGCTCGACCTGCGCGTGGCGCCCGGCGAGGTGCACGGCTTCCTCGGTCCCAACGGGGCCGGGAAGTCCACCGCCATCCGCGTGCTGCTCGGGCTGATGCGCGCCGACGCCGGGACGGCCCGGCTGCTCGGCGGGGACCCGTGGCGCGACGCCACCGCGCTGCACCGGCGCATCGCCTACGTGCCCGGGGACGTCACCCTGTGGCCCAACCTGTCCGGCGGCGAGGTCATCGACCTGCTCGGGCGGCTGCGCGGCGGGCAGGACGACCGCCGCCGCACCGAGCTGCTCGACCGCTTCGAACTCGACCCGAAGAAGCGGGGGCGCGCCTACTCCAAGGGCAACCGGCAGAAGGTCGCGCTCGTCGCCGCGTTCGCCTCCGACGCGGAGCTGCTCATCCTGGACGAGCCCACCTCCGGCCTCGACCCCCTCATGGAGGAGGCGTTCCAGGAGTGCGTGAAGGAGGAGCGCGCGGCCGGGCGGACGGTGCTGCTGTCGAGCCACATCCTCAGCGAGGTGGAGGCGCTCTGCGACCGGGTCACCATCATCCGCAAGGGCCGCACGGTGGAGACCGGCACGCTCTCCGAGCTGCGCCATCTCACCCGCACCTCCATCCGCGCCGAGCTCGCCGGCCCGCCCGACGGCGTCCCGCTGCCCGGCGCGCATGACGTCCACATCGACGGCAACACCGTCACCTTCGAGGTCGAGACGTCCGAGCTGGACGCCGCGCTGCGGCAGCTCACCGAGATCGGCGTCCGCGCCCTCACCAGCCGCCCGCCGACCCTCGAAGAGCTGTTCCTGCGGCACTACGAGAACGACCACGCCGGGCGGGCCCTCCAGGAAGGCGGCGTGTCATGACCGCCACGACCGTGCGCCCGTCCGCGCGCGACGCCCGCGCGGACGGCGCGCTCGCCGGCTTGGGCACGCTGCTGAAGATGTGGCTGCGCCGCGACCGCGTCATGATGCCGGCGTGGATCTACGGGCTGACCGCGCTCGTCTCCAGCACGGTCTACAGCTTCAAGAACGGGTACGACGCGCCGGGGTCCCTGGAGAGCTTCGCGCGCGGCATCAACGACAACCCGTCCATGCGGGCCATGTACGGGCCGGTGCTGAACGAGCACACGGCCGCGGGCGTCAGCGCGTGGCGGGTCGGCGCGACCGGTGCCGCCCTCACCGCCGTGATGTGCGTGCTGCTCGTCGTCCGGCACACGCGCGCCGAAGAGGAGACGGGACGGCTGGAGCTGGTCGGCGCCGCCGCCGTCGGGCGCCGCGCGCCGCTGACCGCGGCCCTGGCCGCCGCCGTGACGGCCGCCGCCACCCTGGCGGCCGTGGTCGCGGTCGTCATGATGGTGTTCGGGCTGCCCATCGCCGGATCGGTCGTGTTCGGACTGTCCTGGTTCGGCGCCGGGCTGGTGTTCGCCGGGGTCGCCGCGGTCACCGCGCAGCTCGCGGAGACGTCCCGGCTCGCCAACGGGCTGGCGTTCGCGGTGCTCGGCGCCGCCTACCTGGTCCGGGGCGTGGCGGACGCCGGTTCGGCGCACTGGGCGGCGTGGCTGTCGCCGATCGGCTGGGCACAGCTGGTGCGGCCGCACGCGGGCGACCGCTGGGCCGTGCTCCTGCTCCCCCTCGCCGCCTTCCTGCTCCTGGTCGCCGCCGCCTACGCGCTGGCCGAGCGCCGCGACCTCGGCGCCGGGATCCTGGCACCGGCGCCCGGTCCCGCGCGGGCCGCACCGTCGCTGCGCGGCCCGCTCGCCCTGTCGTGGCGGCTGCAGCGGGCCACGCTGGCCGGCTGGTCCGCGGCGTTCCTGGTGTACGGGCTGGCGATCGGCGGTGTCGTGGACGGCGTCGACGACCTGGTCAACGGCAGCGACGCCGTCCTGGACGACATCCGCAAGATCGGCGGGCAGCAGGACCTCGCGGACGCGTTCCTCGCCACCGCCATGGGCCTCATGGCCCTGTTCGCCTCGGCCTACGCGGTGCAGAGCGTCCTCAGGATGCGGGCCGAGGAGAGCGCGGGTCGCCTGGAGCCGGTTCTCGCCACCGCCGTCGGCCGGGTCCGCTGGGCCGCCGCGAACCTCGCCGTCACCGTCGCGGGCACGGTGGTCCTGCTGGGCGCCACCGGCCTCGCGATCGGGGTCGTCCACGGGGCCCGCTCCGGCGACCTCGGCGGGCAGCTGCCCCGCCAGCTCGGCGCGGCGCTCGTCCAGCTGCCGGCGGTCTGGGTGATCGCCGCGGTGACCGTGCTGCTGTTCGGCCTGGTGCCCCGCGCGACGTCCGCCGGGTGGGGCGTGCTGACCGTCTGCCTGCTGCTCGGCCAGGTCGGGCCGCTGCTGAAGCTGCCGCAGGCGGTCATGGACGTCTCGCCGTTCACGCACACGCCGAAGCTGCCCGGCGGCGGCTTCGACGTCCTGCCGGTCGCCGCGCTGACCGCCGTCGCGGTCGCCGCCGCCGCGGCCGGCCTGCTCGCCTTCCGCCGCCGCGACATCGCCTGACCGGCACGGCACGGCCCGGCCGGGGTGGGAGCGGTCCGCCCCTGCCGGGTCAGCCGGCGTCGTGGCCGGGGTGGGAGAGCAGCCACGCCCAGATCTCGGCCGGGTCCTCGGCGGTGCGGCGGGCGCCGCAGTGGCAGATGCCGGTGAGCCGGTCCGAGCCCGGGGACCATTCGACCCGCAGGCGGCCCCCACCCGCCGTGCCGGCGCTCACCGCGCCGCCGTGAGCCGCTGGAGCAGGCGGCGCGCGGCCAGGCCGCCGGTGTCGATGTTGATGGACAGCTCCTGGTAGCCCTCCGGCTCGGCGGCGATCACCTTCTCCAGGGTGTTCAGCGCCGTGACGTCCTGCAGGACGACGGTGCGGTTGTTCTCGTGCAGGAACTCCGACACCCGCTCGTCGTCGAGCGCGAAGTCGCGGGCGACCCACCAGAAGTCGTGCGTGGTGGTCTCGGTCTCCGGGACGATCGCGTAGCCGACCTCCACGTGGAAGGCGCGCGGGTCGTCGCCGTCCGGGCCGGGCTCCACGCCGGTCGGCGCGATGCGGCTGTGCAGCAGGTAGAAGCCCGGCGGGTGGTACTCGATGTCCTGCCACCGGTCGATGCGGCCCTCGATGCCGGTCGACTCCGAGTAGAACGGCGGGCACTCGACGTCCTTCATGCGGCGGCTGACGTAGACGACGCCGGCCTCGTCGTCCACCTCCGTGGTGATCGGGGTCTGCGCGACCTCCGGCGTGCCGATGTAGCCCGCGTGCAGGTAGGTCTCGTGCGACAGGTCGAGCAGGTTGTCGACGAGCAGCTCGTACCGCGCGGCGAGCGGCTCCATGCCGCGGACGGTCGTGTAGTCCGGGGAGCTCAGCCAGGGGGCGCGCGGGATCGCGGCGGCGTCGCCCGTCCCGTCGCCGATCCACACCCAGACCAGCGAGTCCTGCTCGACGACCTGGTACGCGGGGACGCGGGCGGTGCGCGGGATCCGCGTCTGCCCCGGCACCGCGACGCACGCCCCGTCGGGCGCGTAGGTGAAGCCGTGGTAGCCGCAGACGATCCGGTCGCCGTCGCGGTTGCTCTCCGAGAGCGGGAAGCGGCGGTGCACGCACCGGTCGGCGAGCGCGACGGCCTGCCCCGCGCCCGTCCGGTAGAAGACGAGCGGCTCCCCGCAGATCGTCCGGGCGAGCAGGCCGTCGCCGACCTCCTCGCTGTAGGCGGCGACGTACCACTGGTTGCGCGCGATGGCCATGGGCTGCTCCTCGGCGGTGAACGGCGGGCGGTGCGGTCGCCACGACCTTCGCCGCCGCCCGCGAGGCCGGACCACACCGATTCCGTCCAGCGGAAGAAGCCGCCCGCGACGCCCTGCGGGAGGAGGGCCGTCAGCCCTCGCGCCGCGCCGACTCCGGGCGGCGCAGGGCCCGCGGGGCGCCGAGGGCGCGGGAGATGCCTCGGGCGGCGGCCCGCACGACCGGAACGAGCGAGCGCGCCTCCCAGCCGGACGCCGGGACCACGATCGCGACGGCCGCCACCACCGTGTCGTCCGGGCCGAACACGGGCGCGCCGACCGACATCGCGAACGTCTCGACCTGCCCGTCGCTCACCGCGGCCCCGGTGCGGCGGACCTCGGCCAGGACGCGGCGCAGCTCGGGACCGGTGGTGATGGTCCTGGGCGTGAACCCGCGCAGCGGCCCGGCGATCGCCCGCTCCTGCAGCTCCGGATCGGCGTGCGCGAGCATCGCCAGGCCGACCCCGGTCGCGTGCGCCGGCCAGCGGCCCGCGACGCGGGAGAAGACGTGGACGGCGTCGCGGGCGGAGATCCGCTCGATGTAGACGACGTCCAGGCCGTCCAGCACGGCGAGGTGGACGTTCTCGTGGGTCGCCTCGTACAGGTCCTCGAGGAACGGCATCGCCGCCTCGCGCAGCACCGGGCCCCGGGCGAGCGCGCCCACCTCCCACAGCCGCAGGCCGATCCGGTAGAGGCCCGTGCCGTCGCGCTCCAGCGCGCCCCAGCAGGTCAGCTCGCCGACGAGCCGGTGCGCGGTGGACAGCGGCAGCCCGGCGCGGCGGGCGATCTGGGTGATCGTCAGCGCCGGGCGGTCCGGCGTGAAGGCGCCGATGATGTCCAGGACCCGGCTGGTCACGGTGGGACGCGGCGGCGCGGGCGCGGGCCGGGCGGCGAGTCCTCCGTTGCGCATGCGGACCGTCCTCTCCGAGCGTCGACCCAGAAATTAGGCGCAATGCGCACAGCTGTCAATTATGTGCAGAACGTCGGCCCCGCGGGCTCAGTCCGCCGCCGTCATCTTCGGCACGGTCTCCTCGATCAGATGCATGATCGTCTCTTCCAGCAGCACGTGCACCTGGGCGCGGGTCAGCCGGCCGTGCCGCAGCCACTCGCGGGTGGCCGCCTCCGCCATCCCGCTGAACCCGCGCAGCGCCGAGCGCACCTCCGGGTGCCCGGCGGCCAGCCGGGACAGCCCGACCACCTCGGTGACGTGGTCGACGGCGCCCTCGCGCGCCGCGTCCACCAGCCGGGCGAGCTCGTCGTCGCCCGCCGACCCGGCCGCCATGTCCAGCGCGACGAGCCAGGTCCCGGCGTTGCGCTCCAGCAGCTCCAGCCAGCCGGTGATGCTCTCGGTCACCCGCTCGCGGACGCTCGCGCCCGGCTCGTAGGCGGGCACCGGCACCGGCGGGATCTGCAGCATCCGCTCCACCACCGCCAGGTACAGCTCCCGCTTGGTGCCGAAGTAATGGTTCAGCAGGCCGCGGCTGACGCCCGCCACCGCCGCGATCTCGGTGTTGGACACCTCCTCGTACGGCCGTTCGCTGAACAGCTCCCGCGCGCACACCAGGATCTGCTCGCGCCGCTCGTCACGGTCCTTGCGCACCCGCACCCGCTCGCCCATGTCTCCCTGTCCGCGCCCTCATCGCCCGCCGCCGCCCGGTGACGTGCTCCCCGCGGCGGGCGCGTCCCAGTGTTCCAGAACGGCGGCCGTCCGCGCCCTGCCGCGACGAGGTCAGAGCAGGCGGACCGGAGCGCCCCCGCGACCGTTGCGAGGTGCGTCGGCCGGTCAATCATCGGCCGCCGGCAGGATGATCCGGACGGTGGTGCCCGCGCCGGGCGGGCTCTCGACGTCGACGTGGCCGCGCAGCCCGCGGACCCGGTCGGTGAGGCCGGCGAGCACGCCGCCGTCGGCCGGGCGGGCGCCGCCCGCGCCGTCGTCGCGGGCCTCGGCGACCACCCGGCCCGGCTCGTCCCGCACGCTCAGCCGGACCTCCCGGGCGCCGGCGTGCTTGGCGGCGTTCGCCAGCGCCTCGCAGAGCGCGAAGTACAGCGTCGACTCGACCTCCGGCGGGTACCGGCGGGCGGGCAGGTCGAGCCGGACGGACGCGGCGGCGCGGGCGGCGACCGGCCGCATCGCGGCGGCCAGTCCCGCGTCGGTCAGGACCGCCGGATGCACGCCGCGGGCCAGGCCGTCCAGCTCCGCGGCCGCCTCCGTCAGCTCCCGGCGGCACGCGCGCGCCTGCTCGCGGGCCCGCGGGCCGGCCGCCGCCTCCAGCCCGGCGAGCAGCGTCTCCAGCGCACGCAACCGCTGCTGGGCGCTGCGCTGCAGCTGCGCCGCGACCCGTTCCCGCTCCGCCGCCTGGGCGCGGACCAGCCGCTCCCGCGCGTCCCGCGCCCGCTCCAGATGCGCCCGCGCCGCGGCCTGCAGCCGGACGGTCTCCAGCGCGCGGCCCCCGGCGACCAGCGCCGCCTCGACGAGCGCCTCGTGGCCGCGCAGCCGGTCGTCGGCGTCGACCGTGGCGAGCGGCTCCCCGCCGGACGTGCGGACCGCGTGCCGCCACCGGCCCGCGGCGGGCCCGGCGGCGGTGCCGGGCCCGGGCCCGGCGGCGATGGGGCGGCCGGTGGTGTCGACGTAGCCGCCGTCGGCCCACAGCCACAGGGCGAGGGTGCCGTCGTGCAGGACGCGGCGCAGCGCGTCCCGCACCTTCTCCACCGACACCGGGTGGCCGGTGAGGCGCTGCATCCGCGCGGCGGCGGTGAGCTCGGCCAGCCGTGCGCGCAGCGCCGCGGCGAGGAACGCCAGCGGCAGCACCGTCGCGGACACGCCCTGGAACAGGTAGACCTCCATCACGTCGTCCAGGGTCACGTGGCCGCCGATGAGCGACCCCTGCACCGCCAGCGCGCCGGCGACGCCGACCGTGACGGCGGCCGCGATCGGCACCGTGAAGCGGCGGTCCAGCCGGCCGGTCCCCGGCAGCCGGAGCAGCAGGATGATCACCAGCGCGCCGGCCAGCACCGCCTCCACGGTCGTGATCGCGCGGTACGCGCACTGGAACGCCTCGCGTTCGGGGGCGACCGTGGGCCACGCCGCCGAGGCGGCGAACCCGTTCCACGCGGGCCGCGACACCGCGCACAGCAGCGCCTGCCCGCCGATCATGACGACGGCCGTGACACCCGTCCACAGCCGGGCGACCGTCCCGTCGAGCCGGCCGCCCGGGTATACCAGCACGCCCACCCCGATCGTCACGAAGAACACCGACTGGGCGAACACCGACGCCACCGGCCCGGCGCCCGCGTTCCAGCTCGCCGCCCAGGTCAGCGCCCACACCGCCGCGCCGGCGGTGAACGCCGCGCCGGTCCGCCGGCCGAGCCGCCCCG